>NZ_JBHVHF010000005.1:0-71378 GCF_042800315.1 Streptomyces sp. NPDC057638 | reverse complement strand
GCGACGTCCGTCGAGGAGACGGGCCCCGTCGGCATGGGCGAAGCCTGCTGCTGCGGCTTCGCCGCAGCAGCAGCGATCGCGCCCTCACTCCCCCCGCCCTCTGTGCGGACCGGGTCCGGGGACGGCGCGGCGGCAAAAGGCCCGCCGGCCTGGGAGACAAGTCCGGAGCCGAGCGGGCTCATGACCGCCGACACGGCGGCCAGCGCCACCACGCCAGACACCACGGCGCGCATCCGCCCGCGGGAGAGCCTCCGGTCGGCCCCCGGCAGAGCGTCAGGCGGTGGCGCGGGAAGGGTTCTTGGATCACCAGGCACAGCGTGCTCTTTCCTTCAGGCCCTCGGCAGCGATGGGCGACGCCCTTCTTCGCGGGCGGCTCGCCAAGGACGCACATCTGCGCCGAGTCCACCACCGGCCCGTGGCCTCTACCAGGCAGAACCACCCGCAAAAACAGGACTGCGATACTTCTGCGGGAAGATCGCCTTCACACCTCCGGGTGCGTGCAGCAGGAGCCGGACTATGACCACCACGACGCCCGAGGGTTTCGGACAGCGCCTCCGCGCGCTGCGCCTGCACGCCGGTCTCAGCCAGGAGCAGCTCGCCCACGCCGCGGGAGTGAGCCCGCGGGCCCTGACCTACTTGGAGCAGGGGCACACCCAGAGTCCGCAACGCCGCACGATCCAGGCCCTGGCCCGGGCACTTGGCCTCGATGTTGATGAGACCCGGCTGCTGGAGGCGGCGTCCGCGCCGGGCAGGTTGCCCGCTCCTGAAGCCGATGGCCCCCCACCGGGGATCCTGGCGCTGCCGAGGGACGCCCGGGACTTCACCGGCCGGGGCCCCGCCCTCATCGCCCTGGACAACCTGGCCGGGGCCCTCGACCCAGCCCATCCGCCCGTGGTCGTCGTCGCGGGGGCTCCCGGCCTGGGCAAGACCGCGTTCGCCGTCCACGCCGCCCACCGCCTCGCCCCCCGGTTCCCGGACGGGCAGTACTGGCTCGATCTGCGCGCCATGGACGACGAGCCCACCCGGCCAGGCGACGCACTGGCCCGGCTGCTGCGCGCCCTCAAGGTCCCCGACCAATCCGTGCCCCAAGACCCGGATGACCGCGCGGGCATGTTCCGCACCCTCACCGCCACCCGCCGTCTGCTCCTGGTCCTCGACAACGCCGCCGACGAGAACCAGGTACGCCCCCTGCTGCCCGGGGTCGGTTCCTGCCTCACGATCGTCACCAGCCGCAATGCCCTCACCGGCCTGGAAGCGGTCCACCGGGCCGAACTCCCCCTGCTGTGCCGCGAGGAAGCCGTCACACTCCTCACTCGCATCGTCGACCCGGAGCGCGTGGCCCGCGAGGCCCAGGCCGCCCGCGACCTCGCCGACAGCTGCGGGGGCCTCCCGCTCGCTGTGCGCATCACCGGCCAGCGCCTCGCCGCCCGGCCCCGCGAATCCCTCAGGAAACTCGCCACCCTCCTCAACCGCGAGGAACGCCGACTCGACACCCTCCAGACCGGCGACCTCCAGGTCCGCGCCGCCTTCTCCCTCTCCTACCAGCAGCTCGACGCCACCTCCCGACGACTCCTGCGGCGCTGTACGCTCGCCGCAGGCCCTGACCTCAGTCCCGAGACCGCCGCCCTCCTCTCCGGCATCCCGCTCCGCGACGCCGAACTCCGCCTGGAGGGACTGTGCGACCGAGGGCTTCTCCAGCCCGACCCGACAGCGGAGCGCTACCGGTTCCACGACCTCCTCAGGCTGTTCGCCGCCGAACGACTCCACGCGGAGGACGACGAGGCGACCCACGACACCGCCCTGGACCGGACAGCCGCGTGGATGCTCGCCCGCGCCACCACCACCGCCCTCCACTTCGACGCCGAACGCCACGACACTCCCAGCGGCGACCCCGACCCCGCCACCGCACCCACCGGCCGAGACCAGGCACGCGCCTGGCTGGAAGCCGAACGGGACCAGTGGCTCGCTGCCCTCGACCACGCCCACACCACCAGCCGGCACCAGCAGGTCATCGACACCGCCCGGGCCATGCACTGGTTCTCCGACCTCACCCAGCACTGGGCTCAGTGGACCGACGTCTTCCAGCGCGCCGCCGACGCCGCCCGCTCTCTCGGCAACCAACGCGAGGAGGCACGCCACCTCAACTACCTCGCCTGGGCCCACAGCATCTGCGCCCACGACCCCCCGGCCGCCCTCGACGCCGCCAACCGTGCCCTCGGCGCCGCCCGTGCCTGCGGCGACCCGCTCCAGACCGGCTGGGCCCTCGGATACGGCGGGGGCGCCCTGCGCCGCCTCGGCCTGACCGGCGAAGCTGTCGCCCGTCTCCGCACCTCCGCCGACCACCACCGTGACAACCCCACCATCCAGGGCAAACTCGCCCTGCTGAGCACCCTCAATACTCTCGGTGAAACCCTCCGCCAGGACGGCCGCCCCGGAGAAGCCCTCCAGCAGCACCTCCACACTCTGGAACTGTGCCGAGAAGGCCACCCCGGGCTGTCCCCCCAGCTCCTTGACATCTACCGGGCCATCACCCTGCGGCACCTCGGCAACGACTACACCGCACTCGGCCACTGGCACGAGGCCGAGACCTCCCTGCGCCAAGCGCTGAGCATCTTCGAGCAGACGGATTCGCCCGCCCGCAGCGGACCCGTCCAGCTCGAACTCGGCCGCGTCCTGCTCCGACTCGACCGCCCCGGGGATGCTCGTACGGTGCTGAGCGCCGCCTTGCGCACACTCACAGCGCACCACCACCCCCTCCAAACCCAAGCCGCCGCCGATCTTCACTCCGTTGATCAGACCCACGACTGAGCCCCTGCACGCTGCGGTAGAGCAGCAGAGCCTGAATCTGTCATGGTCTTTTCCGCAGCGGCATCTGCTGACACCTCGCCCTTCTGTGGCATCTGCTCGGGGGCCGTATCAGCAGCCATCCGTTCTACCCACTCATGCACGGACACTGCCCGCTCGATGCGGCTGACGATGTCCTTCTTGGACGCCGTGCCCAGGGTCTCCGGGATCTTGTCGAAGGTGTGGGGGAGGACATCGAGGAGGCCCAAGATCTCTTCGCCGGTGCTGGTGGTCAGCAGTTGCTGGCACCTCCACTGCAGCGGCGTTTCGGGACGGTGTGTGAGCCGCTGTACGAGTGTCGGGAACAGGTAGTGCGTCGCCTCTGCGGCGAGGTGCTCTCGGAGCCAGTCGACAGGCAGCCGCTGGCTGAAGCCGTGCATGGCGGCCTCCTGGGCCAGGTCCAGGAGCTGAGCGGTGTCAACAGCTCGGACAGTGCGGGGAAGCGTCGAGGTCATGCCGCGATGATGCCAAGAAGCGGAGCCGAGAGGTCAGCCGGGCCGGGATGCGATGCGAAGGCGGGCAGTACCCCAGACTTCCTCGAACTCTCCAGAGGTGAGCTGCTCGGGGTCGTGGTCTTCCCATTCCGAGACCGGTGTTTCGGCGATGATCCCGAACCTGCTGTCGTACTCATCGGCGTGGCCTGTGTCGTAGGCCCGCTGCCACTCGGCGAGCGAGGCCGCCGTAACCGGGGTGAGCCCGGGCCCCTGGAGGTCGACCTGCCGGGTCACCCAGCCGTCGGCACCGACCTCAAAGTAGAACCAGGTGTCTTCCTCGCCCCAGTAGCAACGCATCCACGTGGTCACTGGTCCATGATGACGGTACCGGCTACCACCACACAGTGGTGACCGCCGAGACGTTCTGGCCGCTCCGACCCCCGTAGTAGGAGCAGTGCCTGGCCTGCAAGTCCGGAGCGGCAGGTCCGACGCAGCGTCAGGGCGAACGCGCGGCGGCCTCACCAGAGCTCCGCAGGGCGGAGTTCGCTGCAGTCCACCCGGCTGTGCAGAACGCGGACGCGCGCGGGTGCGTGACGAACTGACCGCCACGCTCCGCTGAGGGGCGAGGCTAGCGGACGACGGGTGGCCCCTGCTGGCCGCTGGTGCGCCCCGTTGAGCATGTCCATCGTCCCAGGCGCTGGCTGTGACCTGGCTGCGGTGGTGCCCGGAATCGGGAGCCGAAGGCCTGGTTGGGGGAGGCGGGTACCCGGGGCGCGGGGGATGGCGCCTATGCTCCCGACCGGGGCGAGAGTGGGGAGCGCAGGTATGAGACGTGCCGGTGCCGTTGTGGCCCGCGCGCTGGGAGCGGCCCTGGCGACCTGGGCGGTCCTGATTATGCTGCTCCTCCTCCCGGCGCCCCTGGTGCCCATGCGCTACCACCACATCCTGTACTCCCCCTTCACGGTAGGGCTGTGGTTCCTGTCCATGCTGATCGGCCCCTGCGCCGTGTGGGTGGTGCGATGGCCGTGGATACGCCACGGAAGCAGCCACGACACCGAGACGCGAATCCCTCCCGGTGCCCGAGGCCGACAGCGGCCGTGACCGACGACACCAGGGGCGCGGGGCAGAAGTGAGTCGCGGACGCTGCCCTTCCCCACCCGCTCGTGTGGGTCCGGCTCGGGTATCAGCAGGCTCATTCGCTAGGTTCTGTCCGTTCACCAGCGCCCGCCGAGGACCGTGCTCTTACAGGTGAACCGGGCCATTCGGCGGTCGCTGTCCGCCTCGCCGCTGTCATTGCTGCTGGTGACCACCTTGACCGCCAGGCCCCGGCCACCCCGGTTCCCTGGCGGAGGATCGGTGATGACCACCCTTGATCCGGAGGTCGGCGGCGCCGAGCCGGACGGCCTCCCGGACCGGGCGGACCCCGGGCGCCAGGCGCTCATCGAGCAGTGGGCGCAGCGCTACGGAGTCGGGGCCGCCCTCCGCCTGGCCGAGGCCCCGGGCCGCGCGGGGAGGGCAGCATCACGGCGTCGGCCGCTTCGTCGAGGTCCTCGTCTGCGGCGAGCTCGCCGGGCTGCCAGCTCGTGCGAAGCCGCCACCGCCGACACGCCCGCTCGCAGGGCGGAACCGACCTCAGATGGCCTCTGTTGTTGGGCTGGTTACCCCCTTCACCCAGAATGGAGGGTATGACTCCTCTGTCCGTCGAACCGCGCCCGTTGAATGTTGACGAGCGTGCGGTGCTTGACCACGTCCTGTCGGTGGAGTTCGTCGGTGCGTCGCAGCTGCGGAGCCAGCTGGACCGTACCGAGGTGACCGCTGTCTGGGGGGCCGGCTCCGTGAGCGTCGACCTGCGGGTCCAGGGGCCTTGCGAGCATGCGGCGCTGCCGGACGGGCTCGTGCCTGTAGACGCTCCAGTCCATGACCCGTCCGGCGTGTACGTCGGCGCGATCCTCGTGTGGACAAACCGGGGAGCCACGCTCGCAGCCCTGGAGTTCGCTTGGGTCACCGACGAGACACCGATGTCCCTCCCAGCCGTCGTGGACGGCCAGCTCAGATGGCCAGCCTGAGCCACACCCGAGGAAGACGAATGAGCCCCCATGCCGACGGGGTCCTGTTGCAGGGTGCTCGGGGAGGTCGTCGTACTCTCCTGTTCACGATCCATCAGGAGGGGAACACACGGCATGGGAACGGTACGAAGACGGCGCTGGGCGACGGTGGTCGCCGTGGTCTGCACCGGCCTGGCCACCACGGTTTGTCTGCCGGGCGTCGCGATGGCCAAACCGGTCGCCGCGCCCGCGGACTTCAACGGCGACGGATACCAGGACTTGGTCGTCCCGGCCCCCACGGCGACGGTGGGGCGTGCCCGGGGCGCGGGTGCGGTCGTCGTTCTCTACGGTTCCAGGACTGGGGTGTCTCCGGCGCGGAGGGTCGTCTTCACGCAGGACACTCCCGGTGTTCCGGACGGGGCGGAGTCCCAGGACCTGTTCGGCGCGTCGACGGCCTAACCCGGCCGGTGCGCATCACCCAGGACACCCCCGGTGTCCCCGGCACCTCGACGCCGTACACCGGGTTCGGCACCGCCGTCGCCATCGCCGACCTGGACAAGGACGGTCTCGGTGAGATCATCGTCGGCGCACCGGGGCAGAAGGTGAGCGGCCGTGAACGTGCCGGGGCGGTCACCGTCGTCCCCGGCCGGAAGACCGGCACACCCGGTGCCGGTTCCTACCAGATCTCCCAGGAGACCGCGCTGGTCGTCGGAGCGTCGGAGGAGGGCGACGGGTTCGGCCTCACCCTGACGGTCGGCGACGTACGGTCGGACGGCCACCCCGATCTGATCGTCGGCGCCGAAGGCGAGGACAGGTACCGCGGCGGGATGTGGGTCCTGCCCGGCAGCGCCACCGGCCCCACCGGCCGGGGCAGCGTCCTGCTGACCGCCGCCACCCTCGGCATCCCCGGAGACCTCCCCCAAGTAGGAGGCTTCCAACCGCGGTGACCCAGCGCCAGAGCAGCCCGGCCACCTCGCCGCGGAGGCGATCAGGCCCGAGACCACCGAAACGGACGGCGCCACAGGCCCTCGGTTGACGACTCTTCGCGCAACCGCGCCGCCCACCGCAAGCCGCTGATCGACGGCGTTCCCTTTCCAGGCCAGACGGACCGGTGCGGCCGGTCGCCCTCTCTCCGACGCTCACACCAAGGTCCCGCGCCTGGCCGAGGTGGCTACGGCGGGGATTCGGCCCAGGTCTCCGGCCCGCCGCCGCGCCACTCCACGACCGTGGGGTCGGTGAGGTCCAGGTCCTCCGCACCGGTCATCCCGGCCGCCGTCAGGAACACCGCGATATCGCTGACCCGGTAGGCGGTGCCGAGGATCTGCCCGTCCCAGCGCACCCGCCGCCACCCGCGCTCATCGGGCGGATAGACCACCAGCCGGGGACTCGCCATGACCTCAGCTTCACCCCGGCCCCGGCAGCCCGCACCGCGAGCACCGGCCCCGCATGCTTCCTCCGGCTCGCGGCGCCGGACGAGAGCCCGGCTCTGGCGTTCTGCGGCGGCGCGGGTCACAGGTCCATGTCGTTGTCACGGAGGCGTCTGTGCTCCTGGTGCGCGGCGAGCGTGCGGCGGTAGCCGTCCGAGGCGGTCTCCCATGTGCGTACCGGCCTGGCGGGCACGTTCGTGGGCGCCGGGATCGGCGGAGCACGGCTCAGGTATCGGCACTGGCGGCGCAAGGATCCGCAGGGCGCGAACAACGGTGCGGCTGGCCGCGGTGTCGGCGGTCGTGATGATTCGGGTCTGCTCCAGCCAGGTCTTCGTCGTACCAGCTGGCGACTCGGGGCACACCGTGAGCTGCGCCGAGCGCGGTGCCGAGGCCGATCGTTGCGGCGGACCTGCTCCATCGTGGCCCGCAGGGCGACCCCGGGCCAGGTCCACGCCGGACACCTCGCCGCCACTCACGGCTGCCCCCACACGAGGTAGCCGAGGTTCAGGTGCCCGAGGCCCGACATCCACCGCGCCTGCTTCACCAGCCGCCCGGTGAACAGGCGCCGGGCCGACACCTCGCCGTACTGGTCGATGTGGTCAAACACCAGCTGCGGATCGCGAGCGGCACGGACGAGGCCAAGCACCGGCATCACGCTGTCGGGGGTGTGGGATCAGGCTTGGAGAGTGCGAGACGGATCAGGGCGGCGAGTGCGCCCGGTCCGAAGATGAGCAGGACGTCGGGAATCAGGTCGGTGTAGGTGTCGTCTTCTTCCTGTGCCGCCGCGACCACGGTTCCGCCGACCACCAACGCCGAGATCGCCAGAGTGAGGACGATCCAGATCCGGCGGGCTGAGGAGTTCCGGACCGGGACGAGAGCGAAGGCGACCCATACAGCCGCGATGACCCACATGTTGACGGAGGATGAGAACATCTGAGCTCCTCAACGTGCTTGATGAATATGGAATGTGACGAAATATCACTTTGTGTTGCCATTGGGTTGGCGGCGTGGAGATTCCCATGGCTGTCGGGAACGAGGAGTCACTTCGACTACCGCCGTCCGATGTCCCCGGCAACGGTTCCGGAGCGGTGCCTGCTTCGCCGTAGACCGGCCCCGGCCTCCTGGCCACGGATGACCCGGACCGGGCGTGGTCTGGGCTCTGAGCTGGCCCGGCAGTCCGATGGCGTGACCCTGTGGCCGCTCAGGGCTCTTGAGGTTGGGCCTGGAATATGGAAACAGTGGTGGCTATCACCACCATTTCTGCCAGAGCTCGCCGTTGCACTGCCACTGGACGGCGCCCGCGCCGTCGGCTGTGCCGCCGCCGTGGATCTCCAGGCACTTGCCCGAGTTGTGGTTCGTGATCCGGTAGCTTCCGTCGCTGTTGCGGGTCGCGCGCCATTGCTGCCAGGTCTCGCCGTTGCATTCCCACTGGACGGCGCCCGCGCCGTCGGCCATGCCGCCGCCGCGGATCTCCAGGCACTTGCCCGAGTTGTGGTTCGTGATGGTGGTCAGCGTGCCGCCGACGGTGGCCCTCCATTGCTGCCAGAACTCGGCGTTGCATGGCCACTGGACGATGCCAGCGCCGTTGACCATGGCTCCGCTGTCCACTTGCAGACATTTGTTCGTGTTGCCGTTCGACCACGTGGCCAGGGGCGGGTCGGCGGCGACCGTCTCTGGGGTGCTGCGTTTGGGTGAGGGACTCGGTGTCCGCGCGGGATCGGGTGTGTGGGGTGAGGTCTGCGTTCTGCGGCCTGATGGGGATGATGCCGCTCTTTCGGGTGGGGAGGTTGTGGGGGTGGGCGTTTGGGCGGCGGGTGTCGCGGGGGCTGGTGCTGTGGGGGTGGTGATTGGTGTGTGTGGAGGGTCGGCGATGTCGTGCCGGCTCGATTCCGGTTTCAGGTAGAGGATGGTGCCGGCTGTGGCGCTGGTGGCCACCGTGACGATGGCCAACGTGGTCAGGATCCGGCCCGGCCAGCGGCCTCTGCGGCTGACGGGTGAGCCGGAATCGGCGTTGGCGCTGGTCGGGGGATTGTCCGCACGGCCAAGGACTTCGCCCAGGACAGCGATGGGGTCCATGGGCAGCCGGCTGATCTGTCCCCACAAGGCGGCGACCTTCTGATGCTCCGCCTGCACGTCGCTGTGGAGCCGGGTCAGCCGGATCTCCAGATCGATGTCGCCTCGCGGAGCTGGCAGTGGCGCGGTGCGGGTCGGACCGGGTGTTTCGGTAGACGGCAGGGCGGTCATCGGGGCGACGGCGTTCAGGTACTGCTCGTGGGCCGTGGCCTGTACTTCCTGGGCGGTGGTGCGGATCTCCTCGACCCGGGTGAGTTTCGCCTGTGCCTGCCGCAGCCGCTCCCGGGCGCCGTGTGTGTCTGGACCGAGGTCCGTTGCCGGGGCGGACGCGGCGGCTGGGGTGGCGTTGGCCGATGGTGCTGTGGTGCCGGTTAATTGCTCTTGCAGTGTGGCGATGATGCGGAGCAGTGCCTGGGCGAGTTTCTCCGCGTGGGCCAGGTCGGTCTCGGCCTGCCGCTGGGCTTGGGCGGCCGTGGTCGCGGCGGGAGGGCGTCGTCCCTGCTCGGCCTCCGACGCCTCGGTGTGGAGATGACGGGCCTTCGCCAGCAGCGCCGCGCGCCCGCGGGCGTCCCGGACGTGGTCGGTGACGATCTTCTCCAGGCGGTGCCAGGGGATGATCTTGATGCCTGAGCGGTATTCGCTCCAGATGGTCTTGCTGGTCCGGTAGCGCTCGCCGAGTTCCCGGACGGTGACGCCGTCGGTGATCTCGCACAGGAACCGTGCCAGTGCGTTGCTTTGTGTGGTCGCCCCTTTCGGGTCTCCCTGTGGACGTCCTGCCCTGCCCATGCCACCCCCGCGTGTCCGCTTGCCAATCGGGGTTGTCCGCGATCGGCCTGCGCTCTTCGTCCCGTCTTCTGGCGGCCAATCAGATCAGCTCGCAGCGTGGGTGTCTCCACCGGATTCCGCCACTTGGAGAGCGCGCATGGTCACTGTTCCACGCATCAACCCCTGTGCCGGGCGTAACAGAGGGATCCGTCTGGCTTTCACGGCCCTCCTGCTCGCTCTGGGCCTCGGGGTGTTCGGCAGTGCCGGTGACATACCGGACCCGGCCGGGCACCGGGCCACTGCGGACAGCACCGGTGCGGCGGCGGTGGAGCTGGACAGTCCGTACCCCATACGGCAGTCCCTCACCACGGGCCCCAGCCCTTCCGTATCCGTATCCGCCCGGCACTGACCACACCTCTGGGAGACAGTCATGTCCCGAATACATGCCCGCCCGCTGAGGAACTGCGTAGCCGGCCTGCTCACGGCCGCGCTCTCGGCCACACTCACGGCCGCCCTCCTGGGCAGCATCTCCGTTCCCACTCCCGCGCCCGTCGGCAGCGCCCGGACCGGCGGTTCCCCGGTCTCCTTAACCCGCACCCTCGGCAGCAGCATCCAGGCCGGGGGAAAGGTCACCCGTGACCAGGTGATCAAGCGGGCCCAGGCATGGGTGGACCAGAAGGTTCCCTACAGCGCCAACGGGCTCCGCGCCCCGTACAGCTTCTGGCCGGACTCCACCACCGGGGAACGCTACCGGCAGGACTGCTCCGGCTATGTCTCCATGGCCTGGCAGCTGAAATCCAGCCTGAGCACCCACTCCCTGCCGTCAGTGGCCACCCGGATCCCCACCGCCGAACTCAAGCCCGGCGACATCCTCAACGCCACCGGACATGTGCTCATCTTCGGCGGCTGGACCAACCAGGCGCGGGGCGAGTTCACGTACTACCAGCAGAGCAGCCGTGCTCGTCCAACACACAAAGCCGAGGGCAGCATCCACGCAGCCCGGCTCGCCGGCCACCCCACCAGCAGCTACACCGCGCTGCGCTACAAGAACATCATCGACACCCCCACCACCCCGGCTGTCCCGGACCGGCCGGTGAAGAACCCTCCCGTACGACCGACCCCACCGCCCCCGCCTGCTCAGCCGGCGCCCGGCACCCGTGACACCCCCGCTGCTCCGGACCGGCCGGTGAAGAAGCGGCCCGTACGACCGACCCCGCCGGCCTCTCCCACCACGCCGGCGCCCGACACCGGGCACCCGGCACGGGAGACACGGAACTGGGTGAACGCGAGTTCCGGGAAGTGCCTGGAGATCCGTGGTGACACCACCAGCAACGGTGACCTCGCGAGTCAGTGGGACTGCAACAAGTCCGCCACCCAGTACTGGACCAGCTCCCGCCCGGGCATAGAGACCACCTTCACCAACGCCAACTCCCGCCTGTGCCTGGAAGTCCGCGCCGACGCCGTTCACAACGGCGCCAACGCCAACCAGTGGCAGTGCAACGGCTCCGCCACCCAGCGCTGGCACCAGAAGGCCGCACCCGGCGGCGGGTGGAACCTGATCAACGCCAACTCCGGCAAATGCCTCCAGATCAACAACGGCGACACCGCCAACGGCGCGATCACCCACCAGCGGGACTGCGACGGCTCACCCGCCCAGAAGTGGCTCTGAACCACCACGGAACACCACCGGTGGCTTCCCGGCGCCTGCACCGGCGAAGCCACCGCCCCGGCACCACACCGTGCACCACAACTGAGGGAGACACCCATGTTCCACCTCCTGACCGGGACACGCACCCGGTCCCGCCCTCCCGGCGAACCGCCGACGATCGTGCGACGCGTCGGACTCCTGCTCGCCGGCGCCCTCACCGCAGGCCTGCTGACTGCCATAGCAGCAGCAGCGGCCGACGACCCGCCCACGGCGTTGGCCCCTGTAGCGCCGGTCTCTGCGGCGTCGGCCCCTGTGTCGCTGGGCCAGATCTCGGCCACCCCGGACGACCGTCTCTTCGCCCTCGCTGCCGACCACTCCGCCGTCTACGAGCACTCCGACCGCGGCTGGACCAAGGTCGGTGGACCGGCGCAAGATCTCTACGTCGGAGGCGCCGGAGTCTTCGTGACAGAACCCGAAACCGGAAAGATCAACAAGTACGACGGCGAAGCCGACCACTGGACGCATGTGGGTGAGGCGGGCGCGGACTTCGCTGTCACCAGCGACCGGCTCTACGGCCTCACACCCGACCGCACAGCGATCTTCGAGTGGACCGGCCAGGGCACCGACTGGACCAAGATCGGCGGACCGGCCAAAGACCTGCATGCAGGCGGGGCAGGCCTCTTCGCCACCGACCCCGGCACCGGACAGATCAGTAGGTACAACGGTCAGCCCGACTCATGGACCAAGATCGGAGAAGCTGGCGCCGGGTTTACCGTCAGCGACACGCGCATCTACGGCCTTAGCCCCGACACCACCACCGTCTCCGAGTGGACCGGCCGAGGCGCCGACTGGACCAAGATCGGAACGGAAGCCGGCGATCTGCCCAGCTCCGAGGAAAAAATGCAACGCCTGAACGAGTTGACTGCTCCCGGTGAGACCGCCACTCAGGACTGGTTCAACACCATCTCAAACCACCTGCGCGGACAACCGGACAAGTACGGGTTCAACTGGACGACCAACCGATGCAACTCCCCTGCCCCCGACTCTGTCGCCGGATTCGATTTTGCGAACGCGTGCATACGGCACGACTTCGGGTACCGCAACTACCGAGAAGTCCTAGGCGAAGACAAATTCCAACAGACAGCCAAGGCCCGCGTCGACGCGATCTTCCTGCAAGATCTCACCGGTATCTGCCAAGGCCGTCTCATCGCGGACCCTCGCACAGATGCATCACGGAGGGTATGCATGCAAATCGCCGAAACCTACCACGGGGCTGTCGTCTCAACCGGAACAGGTTGAGATAACTTCAGTCCGCAACAGTCAGGTGTTCGGTACCGAGTACCGAACACCTGACTTCTCGTCGGAGACCCCACCCGAAATGCCGGGAGCTCCAAGAGACTTGCCAACGACCCCGTAATGCTTCCCACAGGCGACCGGTGATGTGGTCCCGCGCACCGCGGGGGTATTCCCTTCTTCATCTGCTCGTGCTCGGCTTGTCCGGGTTCGACGCCCAGGACGTCAGTGAGTGTGGCTGGGGTGGAGGTGAATCCCCCGCCGATCCCAGGCCACCCTCGACCCCGGACGGCGCCGGGGGTATGGAGGCTTTGGATGCCGGCCTGGTGGGCGCGGACAGTGCCACATCGCATGGCTCGAAGATCAGTCGGCCCATCTGAGGCCGGATCTGGCAGTTCTTCTCACTGCGCTGTTCAGTGGATGATGTCGACGGCGGTGATGACCAGGACGTCGGCGTGGACCCAGTAGATGACGATGGCTTTCGGCAGGGTGAGCATCCGGCGGTCCTTGCCCTGGCTGCGCGGCGCCGGGATAGAGCCCTGCCCGTACGGGTCGGTGGACAGTCGGCGCATCCCGTCGTCAACCGCGGCACGGCCCTGCGCGTCCATCGACCGGCGCTGGGCGAGAGCCTGATCGGAGAACTGGATCCGGTAGCGGCTCACCGGGCCTCCGGTCCGGCGACCGCGTCGTCCAGGTCCTCCAGCGGGGTGCAGCCGGAGAAGTCCCCGGCCCGCAACCGCTCGATGGTCACGTCGATCTCATCCCACGCCCGCTGGGGCAGTGCGTACGCCGCAAGGAACGCCGGAAGCTCCAGGGCCGGGGTGCCGCCCAGCTCCCGCTCAAACTCCGCCAGCCGCACCGGATCGTCGGCGAGGACCTGGCGGACACCGTCGATCGTCGCCGGGATCCGCACCCTCTGCCCGTCGATCAGCGTGCTCCAGCTCGTCGTCTCGTCCATGGCGCTGTGTCCTTCCTCTCCCGCCGCACCGTACGCCACCGACTGACTCATCGTCCGGTTCCCCCTTCCGTGACAGCACGGCCTTCTGCGCCTGCCACGCTACGCCAGCCGGGACCCCAGTACGGCGGTACGGAGAGGGGTACACACGATCGGGGCGGGCCGCTCGCCCCTTGCTTTCTGAAGTGGAAGATCAAACTCTGGAACGGGAACGGATGGGTCAGTCGTGGACGTAGAGGTCGCCGTTGGCACCCCCGTACTGGCCGGGAGCACCACGCCCGGCGAGACGGACCCGCTGCCCATAGCGGTGCGTGGCGCGCGTACGTCGACTTCCGCACCGTCCGCCGGCGCTTACCGTTCCCTGTCTCGAACAAGCGGCCCTTTCTCGTGGCAGCGTTTCAGCCCTTACCCGAAGCGTTTGAGTCAGGCCGTGCCATGCGGCCCGGCGGGGTGCTACTACCTGGTCAGACTACGCAGCGAATCCGACTGATCACTTAATCTGTGGGGGACGTGTGGCTCGTAACGACTGGATGACCGCTCTTCTTGACACCCGGCGGGCGCTGGAGGAACAGGTCACCGCGCTGGGGGAGCGTGTGGAAACCTCGCGCCGTGAGATCACCGACTCGGTTACCGCACAGGTGTCCGAGCTCCATGCCGACAACCGGGAGACACGCAACCGCGTCAACACCGCGGCCACATCGCTCTCGGAGATCAACAAGTCGCTCCCCGGGCTACGCCAGGACGTGGCCGACCTGGTACGCACGGTCCATGAACTGCGCACTACGGTAGGCGATCTCTTCGCCCGCCTGCCGGAGTCTGCTGCCGTCGGCGAGAAGCCGGTCCAGGAGCACGCACTGCCTTCGGCACAGCCGGAACATGGATGGGACACGCCTTCTGGCGCCGCTTTTCCTGGGAAACCGGACACCGCCGCGCCAGTGAGTGAGGAGACCGAAGCCGACGGTGCGGCGGTTGCACCGTCCGGCGGGCCCGAGGCTGAGAGCGGGGGCGGCGCCGCCATCAGTCGGCAGGCCGTCAGCGAGGAAGTCGCCAATGTCCAACCATCCACGGAGAAAGACTCCGAGCAGCCCGGCCTCACCGCGTCGCAGAGGGCACTGGGCGCACACGACGTCGTGCTCGGCATGGCGGCTACCGTCGGCACGGTGCACCTGATCTGCCACCGTGACCTGTGGGACTTCATCGAGGAACATGCCGCGGATGTTCCTCACTTCCGAGCCCCGGCGACTCCATCCGAGGAAGGAAACGACCGGTTGCGGATCACCATGTCCGGCCGTTCCGTCATCGGCGTGCTGATCGCGATGAAAAGCATCCGGCCCAGGACTGCGGAGTACGGCAAGGACGACGGCGCATGGGTCCTGTCGGGTGCCGTGTACGAGCGGTTGGCACATGATCTCAAAACCACCAGCCGAAACGGCACCGAGCCCCTGACCGTAACCTTCGACGACGGCGTCGGCTCCGCACCCCAGTGACCGGGTCGTGCACGCCCTTCCTTCGAGCTCGGGCCGGGCCCCGAAGGCGCGGGGCCCGGACGTGGTCCGGAGAGGAGGCCACCGCAGTGCGCACGGGCACCCCTACCGGCACCGCACCCTGGTCATCTGGCGGTTCGTCAACCCGGCCGATAGGCGATTCGCCCGGGAGCAGGGGCGGGCCGGAGGAGCGTCAGGCCAACTCCGCGGTTGCCCGGCGGGCGGGGGACGCCGTGGGGAGGGCGGCTCCGGTTCGCTCGGCGCGGGCCCGCCGCAGGGCGGCTGCCTCCGTGACTGCGGCTTGGCGGCGCCGCTGGGTACGGACCACCTCGATCGGAACCGCCGCATCGTCCGGCACCCCGTCGGGTTCGGGGAACGCCCGGCGGGACAATGCGCGCATCGCGGCGGTCTGCCGTTCCACCGCTGCCGCGATGCCCGGGTTCACCCGGCGCGGCGGCGCGGCCTCCTGGTGCGCGGCGAGCGCGCGGCGGTAGCCCTCGGACGCGGTCTCCCGGGTCCTGACCGGACCCCTGGGGGCGCGGCCGGGGCCGGGTCTGCCGGGACAGTAGCGGCCGGGCCGGGCGCGGGGGCAGCGCCGGGTGTCAGGATCCGCAGGGCGCGTACGACGGTGCGGCCCGCCGCCTTGTTGGCGGCCGCGATGATCCGGGTCTGGTCCAGGCGGGCCTTCGTCACCCAGGCCGTCGACTCCGGGCACACGGTGAGCCGGCCGGAGTCCGGGTCGTACGACACGGCGGCGACATGCCCGGCGAGCTCGGGGGCGATGGCCGCCCACCGCTCCCGCAGCGTCGCGCCGGCGGCCGGGAGCTCCCACGCGCGTTCGGTGACCAGCGCGCCGATCCCCGCTCCGAGACCTATCGGCTCGCGCCGTCGCGCCGCACCGTGGTGACGGCCCGCAGCTTCCTCTTCGCCTTCTGGCCGCCGCCGTTCTTGCGGGCCGCCTCCATCGCAGCCCCCGCAGCGCGACCCTCGCCAGGTCGACGCCGGACGTCTCGCCGCCGCTCACGCCTGCCCCCGGGTGGTGCAGCCGAGGTCCAGGTGCCCTAGGTCGGCCAGGCACTGCACTTGGGCGACGAACGCTCGGGTGCACAAGCGCTGCGCGGACAGCTCGCGCTACCGGTCGATGTGGTCGAAGACAAGCTGGTGGTCGGCGACGGCGCGGGTGCGCCAGTCCAGGACCTGCTCGCGGGTGAGGTCCTCGAGGACAAGCTCCTGGTCGTCGTCGACGTCGGCGAATTCCGGCTCCGCAGCGGGGACGACTGCGGCTGGGAGCGGCGCGGGCATCGCGTCCGGAGCCACCGGCGCGGCCGGGACGTCGTCGGTCGGCTGCGCGGCTGCGGCTTCGGCGCGGTGGGCCTTGACGGCGGCCTGGCGGGCGCGGACCTGCTCCCACTCGTGCTCGCGGGCCCATCCCTGGGCGGTCACCCGCTCGTGCAGTTGCCGGTCGGCGGCGGCCGCGCGGCGCTCTTCCTTCGAGGCCCCGGGCATCGCGGTGTGATCCTCACCGGCGCCCGAAAGGGTCCATCCCCGCGTGTGCTGGGGTGGGGGTTCCACACGAAGCTATCTGGTCGGCCTCAGATCATGGGAGGATGCTGCGCATGATATGCAGCAGAAGGGTCCGTGCCTCGTAGAAGACCGTCTTCGCTTCGGTCGCGGCAACGCGTCGGAGGAAGCCCTGGGGTTGCGTATCGCGATGTCCCGCGTCTGTCGGGAGCGGCGAATGCCGCCATCCGTGTGCTCGAACGGGAGCGATGGTCTCCGGGCATCGTGGCGGTGGCGCTCAGCGTGTGGTCTGTGCACGTCCATGGCGCCAAGCGCCAGTGGAGGTGGTGGGAGGCTGAGTTCACCTGCCCCTGCTGCGGCGAGGGCTGGGCCCGGGACAGACTGCACGACGCCATGCTCATGCTTCCGCCCAGGGCCGCCCGCGAGCTCCGGGCACAGGTGGAACGCCTCGACCTGGTGCTCCTCGGACGAACGCACCAGGAGCCGATGGTAGACCCGGATCTGGCGTGGTGGCATCGACGGTTCTGACTGCGCCTCTGCCGCCGCCGCCGAGCCGTTCCCTCTACGACGGCCCGCATCCGAGGGACCAGGGGGTTCCGCCTCCACAGCTGCGTACTCGTGCCTCCCCTGTTCGCCCACCCCGTGCTGGTCCATTTGACCGGCTTCGAGGACCGTACGGTGCCGGCCGGCCTGCCAGGTATCTGGCTGACCCACGTGGCTTTTCACCGCAGGCCAACGGTGTGTGCTGGCTGCGCGCGGTCTCGTGTTGGAGTGGTGATGGTGGGGTGCTGGGGTGGTGACGCTGTGGTCATGTCCGGGGTGTCAGGCTCGGGGAGGGAGTGTCCGCGTGGTTGCCGGTTCCTCTGCGGCACCACGGGGTCCGAGGGGAGGCCGGGTCGGTGCCGTTACCGAAGGCACGCGCGCCACGTCCGAAGAGCACCGTGCCGGGCACTGTGGTGTCCAAGGCCCGGAAAGAGTTATCAGGCCCGGCGCCCGAAGAGCGCCCGCGAGTATCCAAGGCGGCCGCCGCCGCGCCCGCGTCCGGCCCAGGAGGTACAGGCCGGTCCGCGCGTCCGCCGGGTGGAGCGGCACAGAGCCAGCTCGGCAACGCCGGGGTCGCCGCCGCGCTGAGCGGTGACGGTGGGCGGGTGCCGGTGCCGGGCCAGGACGCGGTGGGCAATGGCGCGGTCGCCGCCGCCCGGGCTGCGGAGGCGCCAGCGTCGGGTGGTGCCGGGCGTCGCGCGGGGCCCCGCGGGGATCCGAAGTTCGTGGCGCTCACGGCGGATGTGGGGCGTAAGAAGCGGGCGGTGGCGTCCTCGCATCCGCCCGCGCGGGTGGAGGCGGGGGCGGCGCAGGCGGCGGCTGTGCCGCCGAAGGACGATGTGGTCGCGCAGGGGAAGACGGCGAACGCGGAGCGGATGAACAAGGCCGAGCCCGGCACGTTCGACAAGGGCGCGTTCATCGCGGCGGTGGAGAAGGCGATCGCGGACCGGGCACCGAAGAACCTCGACCAGGCGGACAAGTTCGCTGACTCGGGCAAGGCCGACGAGGTGAAGGCGGAGGTCCAGGGGAAGGTAGGGGAGGGCAAGGAGGCCTCCGCCGGCCAGATCACGGACACTACCGCCGCACCGCCGGACACTTCCGCCGCGGTGGTGAAGGAGGTGACCCCGCTCGCCGCCGACCGGCCCCCCGGGGCCCCGGCCGCGCCGGACGCCGCGAGCGCGGTGCCGGACCGGCTGCCCCGGTCCGCGACCGACCTCTCGCAGGGTCCGGCCCAGGTCAACCGCGACCTCGCGGCGAGCCAGGTCACCGAACCCCAGCTGAGGAAGGCGAACGAACCGTCCTTCACCAGCGCGCTGGAGCACAAGAAGACGGCGGAGCGGCACTCGGCCACCGCCCCCGGCCAGATGCGGCGCCATGAGGCGGGGGAACTGGCTGGGGCGACCGCCCAGGCGCGGGGCACGGGTGCCGCGGCGATGGCGCGGATGGCCGGTGCGCGGGTGGCGACCGGACAGCGGGTCGGCGCCGGCAAGACGGGCGCCAAGGGGCGGGACGAGGAGCGGCGGGCGAAGGTCACCGCCCGGCTTCAGAGGGTTTTCGACGCGATGAAGAAGGACGTCGAGACCATCCTCACCGGCCTGGACACCGCGGTGGACCAGCAGTTCACCCGGGAGGAGAAGACCGCCCGCGACGCGTTCACCGCCGAGCACCAGCGCGAGATGGCCGCGTACAAGAAGCGCCGCTACGACGGCAAGATAGGCAAGATCCGCTGGCTGCGGGATCTGCTCAAAGGGCTGCCACCGGAGGCGGACCGGATCTTCGACCGGGCGCGGGAGGGCTACCTGCGCCGGATGAAGGAGATCATCGCCCGGATCGCGGATCTGATCGCCCGCGAGCTCAGCCGGGCGAAGCAGCGCATCAAGGAAGGACGCGGGGAACTGCGGGCGGAGGTGGAGCGCCTGCCTGTGGGGCTGCGGGCGATCGGCCGTCAGGCCGCCGCCGACTTCGAGGGCCAGTTCGACGAGCTGGCGCAGTCGGTGAACGACAAGGGCACCGAGCTGGTCGACACCCTCGCCACCAAGTACACCGACGCCCTCAAGGCCGTCGACAGCGAGATCGCGGCGGAGAAGGAGAAGAACAAGGGCCTGGTCGACAAGGCCAAGGACGCCATCGCGGGCGTCATCAACACCATCCGCGAACTCAAGGCACTCCTGGCCGGTGTGCTGGCGAAAGCCGGCACCGCGATCATGCTGATCCTCAAAGACCCGATCGGGTTCCTCAAAAACCTCGTCACCAGCGTCGGCGCCGGACTGAAACTCTTCCTCCGCAACATCACCCGTCACCTTCAGCAGGGCATCATGGGCTGGCTGCTGGGCCAGAGCGCGGCCGCCGGACTCCAGCTCCCCGCCCGCTTCGACACCCGCGCCGTGTTCACCCTGCTCGCCTCGCTCCTCGGCCTGTCGTGGGCGAACATCCGCGCCCGCCTCACCCGCCGCGTCCCGGAAGAAGCGGTCGCGGCGGCCGAGACCGCGCTCCCAATCGTCGCCGACCTCCAGCGGCGCGGGGTCGCGGCGTTGTGGGACGACGTCTGCGGCAGAGTCGGGGACCTGCGCAAAACCCTGCTCGACAAGGTCATCGCCTACGTCACCCCCACCATCGTCACCGCCGGGATCCTATGGATCCTCTCCCTCCTCAACCCCGCCTCCGCCTTCGTCCGCGCGGTCAAACTCATCATCGACATCGTCACCTTCGTCGTCACCCAAGCACGCCAGATCATCGACTTCGTCAACGCCGTCCTCGACGCCGTCGTCGCCATCGCCCGCGGCGCCACCGGCGGCGTCCCACCCCTGATCGAACGCGCCCTCGCCCGCACCATCCCCATCCTCCTCGCCTTCCTCGCCGCACTCCTCGGCATCGGCGGCATCACCAACCGCATCCGCCAAATCGTCCAAGCCATGGCACGCCCCATCAACCGCCTCATCGACCAGGCCATCGACAAGATCGCCGGTCTGGTGCGGAGGGCTTGGGCTCGCGCGCGGCCGGGTCGTCAGAGGGCGGGCGGCGGTCCGGGGCGGCGGCCTGACCGCACGCGCCCCGGCCGTCGCCGCTACCCGCAAGACCAGCAAGGCCGCCCTGAGCGCAGACGTTCCGACAGACGATCTCGCACAGACATGGAGCGTGCTCTCGACGCCGCAGTCCGCGACGCTACGCGCTTACTCGAAGCCGAGTCCGCGTCGGAGGAAAGCGTGCGTAAGGGGCTCCCGGCCATCAAGGCACGGCACCGGCTCTCGCATATCGGACTAAAACAGGCCACGCCGGGCCGGTACTTCGTCACAGTGGCCGTCAACCCCAGCCGAAAGACCTCGTACCAGAGCCTCTTCCCCTACAAGATCGGCCCAGCCGGCAAGGGCATGGAGATCCAGCGGCATCCGCATGCAGTAGAGCAACTGCACGATGTCCCGACTCCCGCCGAGAAAGCCGACGGCTGGATCGGCTTCGTCATCAACATGGCTGCCATACCGAGCGAAATCGGAAAGAACCCCAAGGTGGCGATTCGATACCTCGACGAAGCATGGCGGGACAGCGGAGCCCGGAACGCCGGGGACATGGCCGCCGCGCGGACCGCCGTGGTGATCGGCGTCAACACCTTCGAGAGACTGGATCCGCGAGAGGTCGACACCACCCTCCAGGAGGCCGTCGACAGTGTTCAGCGGCGGCCGGAACTGGTACTAGCCGTCTTCGGTTTCATCTGGACGCCAACCTGGCTCAACAAGGACGGGAACAAGGTCCCTATCGAGGAGGTGCGCGCCGCCTACCAGCTGCTCAAGGGCCGCAAGAAGGCTCGCGCCGAGTCCAACGAGAAGAACCTGCGCAACAAGAAGGCGCTGCCCTACGGCATCTTCCGGGAACAGGTGCTCGGATCGCCGTACACCCGACGCGCGGTCGACATCCTCAGGGTGGTCAACCGCCAGGTCCATATCGTCAGCCAGGACGCCGACACAGGGGTGGCCGCCATCAGCGGCGTGGGCGTGCTGCGGGCCTACGAGAAGGCGCTAGCCGAGATGGAACGGCATCCACTGCTCACCATCGGCGGCTACCACTTCGAGGGCTTCGACTGGGGCCGGAACGCCGACCGGCGGGCCAAGCAACTGACGCTGCTCGCCAACCGTCTGGACCGGGCCATCCGGGTGGCGATCGCCCGGCAATATCCGCAGATGCTCTACCCGACGGAACCGAACATGCTCATCAAGGCGTGGGACGGAGCCCACTCCGACGGGATCTTCCAGAACGCCCGAGTCAACGCCCTCCTCGCGGCCGGGCAGAAGATCTACGGGGTCGGCGGCGCCGAGGGGCGCACTCTGCGAGAGGAACTGAGGAAGGCATTCGGCGATGACTTCGCCGTCCTCTACGTCCCGGACGCGAGTACCGGCACCAGCCCCTTGCCTGGCGACCGTGACAGAGGGCTGACCGTTTATCCCGAAGGAGTGCGCTGGACCGCGCGGGGCCGGATGCCGAGCGGCAGACCGGGGGAGACGGTCCGTGTCGCGCACCGGATGTACGCGCTCGTCGTCCAGTCGCAGACGACGGCCAGCGCCAAAACATTGGCCAGGGAGTTCACTCGTGCCACCCGAGGGGTGAACCAGGCCCTCCATCGCGAACTGGAGAACAGGGTCTTCGTCCATGTCGAGAACATCGCGCTGCTGATGGCGGACAACCCTCGGCTGACCGGCCAGAGCCCGGCTGTCAAGGAGGCGTTGCGAAGGCTGAACGACGACGTACGGGTACTGCTGGAACGGGCCGAGCCGGAGGGTGCCGGTGTATCCGAGGCACTCAACGATCGTCAGAAGGCCGCTGTCCTCAAGGCACAGGAGATAACCCAGGAGATCATCTCGGCGATGACGGCCCCCGAACTGGCCGGTTTGTGGAAACGTATCCGCTGGGCGCTGGAAGCCGTCACCGGGAAGCCGTCGAGACGGGGGAGACGATGACCGCCGAGGAGATCGACCGGTTCCGGGCCGAGGCGTCGCGCGAGGACTACGCGTCGATGGCCCGGCTGGCACGGGCGCTGTACGGGACTGGACTCGGCACACGCGAAGTGCTGCGACAGTGCTACGGCGTCTCGTTCCCCGAGGAGGTCTTCGTCATTGCTGACGCCGGACCTTGGGGATTAGGGCTGTTCGCACGCTTCACCAACCAGCCCTGGCAACTGGCCGTCCCTCCCGGACGCGGGGGTCCGGCCGATACCCCTGGCGGCATGGCCGCTGAGGAGCGGCGCATCGTGGCTGGTGACCCGGATCTGCTGCCCGCCATGCGCATTCCCGCTGCCGCGTCCGAGCGTGAGGATCGCCTCGTGTGCTACCGGCTCGGCGAACTGCGGGCTGGCCGCTCGACGGCCTTCCGCCTGTGGTGGTCGGACAGCCCTGAGGAGGCGCTGTACTGCGGCGATTCCCTGCTCGATGTTCTGCACAAGGAGCACGCCCGCGCCCTGAGAGAGTTGCAGAAGGAGTTCTTCTCGCCGTCGAACTGGGGCGCCGGTTCGGTGGACCACGAGGAGGTGGAGGAGGCACAGGAGACCTTGGAACGAGTCCGAGACTTCCAGAGACAGGTGGCCAACCGTCAGCTGGGCTGAACGGCCTGCCGCAGCCATCCACACAGACACAGCCTAAGGGCGAGTTCGGAGAGGCCGACGGGCTGGTGTGCCGGGTGCTGCCTTGTGGGTGGCTCAGGACGTGGCCGGGCGCCTGTTGAATCTGTCACAGAGGACTGGCGGTGCTGCGGCTCCTGGGGGCCGTGATGACGCCGGGCTGGACACCGGGACGGGCGGGTCACTCTGGCCGGGCTGATCCGTGCACGCTTCGTATGGTGCCGCGCCGTCGACATTGTCGACCAGAAGTAGGAGCTCGTCCGACGCCTCGCCCGGGCAAGAGGCGGTGAATCCGAACGGGTGGCCCCGGCATCGCTGATGACGGCCGCGCCTCCGATGGCAGCACGACCAGGCGCAGGCCCTCGCCCGAGAACTCGTCGCCGATCCGGCCGCCGTGCTCCTTGGTCGTGGATGTTGCGCCCGACTCGCTCCCGGACGCGCAGGGCGTCGCCGTGGTCTCTGTCCACGACCGTCGAGTCCTCTACGCGGCCCCGGCCGGGGCGTACGGCACCCCCAAGCGTGGCGCCGTCCGCGACCGACTTGATGACCTCCTGGCCGACCGGCGGGTGGCCAAGGAACCCGACTACATGGGTCCGGTCAGCCGCTACCCGCAGGCGCTGCTCCGCTCGCCGAACCCGGGGCCGTTCGCCCCCGGTCGTCGGCCAACGACCGAGGGCGAACGCGTCGAGACCACGCGCCACCAGAAGCAGCGGGCGCGGGTGCGGCGCGAGCTCGCCCTTCAGGCCGCTGGGTGGCGGACCGTGCCCGCCACAACCTCCCCACCCCCACCCTGGCTGCCATCCAACCAGCTGTAGGCCGGGCGCTCGTTACCGACGCGGAGCGGATCCGCCGGGCGGCGTCCTGGCCCGTGCCCACCCAGGGCGGCCCGCAGCTACCGCTCGCGGCATGGGCCACACCCTGAACCGCACAGCATCCCAGACCGCCACAGCCCCGGACCACCCCCGCGGGTGCGGGTTCGCCCTTCGAACGGCGGGCGGCGAGGGTGGGTCAGAGTTCGATTCGGCACTTCCACCATGGGAGGGCGGGTGCCGCGAAGGGGTTGTTGACCGTACGTCGGAGAACCTGGTCGTCTGCGGGTTCGATGGCTGCGCGGAGTTCGCGTCGTGCCTTCGTGCGGAGGGTGTGGAGCGTGAGTTCCAGCAGTGTGCGGATGTGGTATTAGCCGTTCCGCAGGTCGGTGTCGTCGTAGTCCAATTCGTAGTCGTAGAAGGGAGTGATGTCCCTCCGTGGTCTTCGGGCAGGGGTACTCCACCGGCGAAAGGTGTGTGCGACCTCGCCTGCGGGGAGCCCGTGGCTGCGCTCGAACTGTGCGATCTGCCTGTTCGCGGATGCGGACAGCCCTCGGATCACGGGGGTCCGCTGAGGCCTGAGCCGGTTGACCCGGCGTGGGAGCTGAGCCCTGATCTCGCCTGGTGACCGGCGAGGCATGAACACTTCCCGATAGGAAGACCGGTAGGTCTGCCGACCATAGACCGCCTCTGCGCGCAAGAGCAAGGCCTGAGGACGTGCCGACGGGCCAATGCTCGGCCAGCATTGGCTTGTTCGGCGCGGGCACGGCTTCGCACGAGCTCGAGCGCGCGGTCACGTGAACCGTTTTAGGCTGATTTGATTCCGATGCGGCAATCCGGAGTCAGCCCAACCTGGGAAACATATGGAGCAGTCGATAGGCCGTGCTTTATCGTGCTCTCCATGGAGACTGCCAAGTTCGTCATGGTCCATGTCGGCCAGAAGGTCGGCCAGCAGCGCAACCTGCAGCACGGCATCGAAACCCGTTCCTGGGGCTTCCCTATCCACAAGCCCTGGTACGACGAGGTGAAGCCCGACTTCGCGGTGCTCGTCACCGGCGCCTCACCGCGGGTGCAGTTCGACGAGTGGGTCAAGGGATCCGCCACTGTCTACCTGTTCGCCGTCCAGGCTGCCGTCTACAAAGGCTCAGCCCCGCACTGGCCCGACGAGGAGGCTCAGGGGGAGATCCTCTATCCGTACCGGATGGGGCTGACACCCCTGGCGGTCATCGAGAACGTCCCGCTCGGTGAGGATGGCCCGCTGACCCTGGACGCCTCCGATGCCGCCCGCTGTTCCGGTACCGAAAGGGGTGTCGGTCGGCTCGTTGACATGTCACCCCAGCCCCTGCTCGACCTGGCCGGCATCAGCGTTGACTGGGCGTCCGCCCGCACGGTGCCACTGAACAAAACCCCTGGCTTCACTGCGGAAGCAGTGAAGGGGGAAACCGCTCCGAAGCGGAAGCGGCGCGGAGCCGGCTGGGTCTCGGACCCGAAGAAGCGCAAAGCCATTGAGGAGCACGCTGAGAACCTGGCGATTGCGCACTACACCAACGAGGGGTGGGAGGTCGAGAAGCTCGGCAAGCCCTACGACCTGCGCTGCACCCAGCCGGACAAGGAACGGCACGTTGAAGTCAAGGGCACGACAGGCGCGCCCACCAGCGTCGAACTGACCATCAACGAGATCAACCACGCACGCTCGGCGGAGAACACCGTCGATCTCTATGTGGTCAGCGACATCCGGATCGCACAGGACTACACGACCAGCGGGGGCAACGTACTCCACCTGACGGACTGGGAACCCGCCGAGGAAGACCTGCGGCCCCGGAAGTTTGAGTACCGCCTACCCCAGAAGTAACTGTCGCCGAGGGCGAGCCCAGCGCTACCGAGCCCCGCTGGCTCCGGGCCTGGGCCGTGGGGCGCCAAGCCCCATCCTGGCCAGCGCACCCACGCACACACGATCCCGGGCATTGTGAAGGGACTATGACAGCCAGCCACTCTGACATCAGCACCACTCCTCACGTGACCCCCGCCACCGCAGGGGGACCGCACACGGTGCGCTGTGCCGCAGCGGGCCGGGTGCACGAGATCCTGGCCCTGGTGCGCGAGCCGGGCTTCGTCGCACGATGCGCGGCCCGCTACCGGGCGGCTGGCTTCGGTGAGCCCGGCGAGAGCGAGATCCGCAGCTGGCGCGCGAGCTGGCCCCCGCTCCTCGACGCCCTCCTCCGGGCCGGCTGCGGGGACCTGTGGCTGTACCTCGAGTACGGCACCCCGGGCGGCGGGCAGCGCCTGGACGCCCTCCTCCTCGGGCACACGGAGACCGGAGTACTCGGCCTCGTGGTGATCGAGCTGAAGCAGTGGCAGCGCGCCCAGGTCCTGGACGCCGAACGGGTCCGGCGGCCGGACGGGCTCGTCACCCCCCACCCCGTGCACCAAGTGCGGAGCTACCTCGACTTCTTCCGCTTCTGGAGGCCCGCCGAAGCCCCCGCCCTGGAACTGCGCGGTACGGTCCTCCTCCACAACGCCACCCGGGCCCAGGCGGAAGGGCTGCGCGACCGGGACGGCGACGGACCCCTCATACCGATCGTCACCGGGGACGACCTCACCGCGAACGGAAACCCCTTGGCCGCCGCCCTCGGCTGCACCGGCCTCAAACCACCAGCGGCACAGGAGGTGCGGGCGTTCGAGGGCATCGCGTGGGTGCCGTCGGAACGCCTGCTGGCCCAGGTCGGCGGGCTGCTGCGGGGGCAGACAGTCTTCCCGCTCCTCGGCGCCCAGTTCGACGCGTTCGTCAGGATCCGTTCGCTGGTGTCGCGGATGCTGGACCGGACCGACACGGAGGGCGCGGTCATCGCCGTCACTGGTGGCCCCGGCAGCGGAAAGACCGTACTCGCCGTCCATCTCCTCGGGCACCTCATGCAGTACCAGGCACAGTCCCGGCCCCGGTTCACCACCCCGTCGGGCACCCTCCGAGCCCACCTCCTCGATGCCGCGGACGGACACCCGCAGGCACGTGATCTGTTCCCGTCCGTGGCCTCCCTGCATAGCGCCGCCCGCACCGCCGGCACCGTGATCGTCGACGAGGCCCAGCGGATGACCCGGCTCCGCGGGTCTATGCCGCCCGAGCTGGCCTCCGTCATCCGCCAGGTCCGCCTGGTCGTGGTCTTCCTCGACGAACGGCAGACCGTCCGGCCCGGCGAAGGCACCACCGTCACCGAGATCGAGGCCACTGCCCGCGCTGCCGGGAGGCGCTACCACCACCTCGAACTCAAAGGCTCCTTCCGCTGCAACGGCTCCGCCGCCTACACCAACTGGGTCGACAACCTCCTCTATGGCACCCCTACCGTCTGGCGGACCCACCGCGAGTACGGCCTGCACCTGTGCGAGGACCCGTTCCAGCTCCAGGAAGTGATCGACCACGCCACCGCCGCCGGTCACA
Organism: Streptomyces sp. NPDC057638; assembly: GCF_042800315.1. Classification (NCBI taxonomy): domain Bacteria; kingdom Bacillati; phylum Actinomycetota; class Actinomycetes; order Kitasatosporales; family Streptomycetaceae; genus Streptomyces; species Streptomyces sp. NPDC057638. The sequence continues at coordinate 44,502 of NZ_JBHVHF010000005.1, read as the reverse complement.
CCGCCCGCACCGCCGCCGGGTTCTGCTGGTCCTGGCCCCGCACCAACAACCGGACCGGCCCACCCTCTCTGGACATCGAGATCACCACCCGCACTACCGGCCGGCCCCGGGTATGGAAGGCCGCCTGGAACGCCTCCACCACGCGCACCGGCCCCGACGGCGCCACCATCGCCCCCCGAAGCCAGCTCTGGGCCACCCACACCAGCGGCCACCAGCAGATCGGCTGCATCTACAGCGCTCAGGGCGTCGAGTACCGGCACGCCGGCGTCATCATCGGCCCCGACCTCACCTGGACCACCACCGGCTGGACCGCCCACCCGGACAAGAGCCACGACGCCCACCTCCGCGACCTCACCCCGGAGGAGTACCTCCCCTACGCCCTCAACATCTACCGCGTCCTCCTCACCCGTGGCACCCACACCACCCACATCCACGCCACCGACCCCGACACCCACCGAATGCTCACCAGCCTCATCCCACCCACACACTGAGCATGCACTCTCCCCTCCAGTGCAGCCCAGCGACCCGCGCACACCGTTCGGCGACAAACGGCCAACGGACCACAGGCCACCTCCACCCCCGGGGACCCCGTCCACCAGACCACAGATGAACAGCGGACAAACCGGCGCATCCAGATGCCACAGGCACAGCGAAGTACCCGTCGAGCCCATCTCGACGGGTACTTCGCCGTGCGTGGTCAGGGGCAGCTCAGAGCGCCTCAGCCTCAAGATCGTCACGGGGCCGGAGCGCCACCACGTTCCCAGCTCTTCCTGCCCTCGGCCGCCCCACCGGGACGTCCGGTGCCAGGGACCGCATCAGCACCGGGTGCATCCCCAGGTCGTCTGCGGCCTGCAAGAGAGAGAGCCGCTCACCGTACCGGCGCACGAGCATGGCCCGGAAGAGCGCGGGCTGCTCCGCGTGCACCACCACCGGCTCCTCAGTCCGCCAGCCCCGCGCACTGAGCTGCTTGTACAGGCTCTCGCGGCGGCTGTCGTCGATGATACCGAGATGGTGCGCCCGCTGGATGAGGGCCTGGATCGAGATGCCCCACTTTTGCTTGAGTCCGGCAAGGTCCCGCAGCGTGAAACCGGGCGCGAGGGCCTCCTCGGCACGCTCGCGCGGCATGAGGAACGCCCCGGCGAACCGGTGAGCTTCCCTCTCAGCGTCCGCAACGGTGACCAAGGCCCGGCGTGCCGGGTGCAGAACGAGATGACCAAGCTCGTGGGCAGCGGTGAACCGCTGGCGGTCACCACTGCCAGCGGAGAAGTAACTGATCAGATACGGCTCCTCGGGGCCGCGCCAGCACGAGACACCGGAATGCCCCACGACAATGTCCTCGCCGTGTCCGGCGGCATCCACCAGGACGAGAGGGACAACGGGGATACCCGCCCGCTCGCAGGTCCGGATGACGTGGCCGATAACACCGTCCCGGGCAACACCGAGGGCATCGCGGGTCTCGGCGGCCAGGTCCTCGATGTCATCAACGGTAAGGGGACCCTCGGCCCGGGGCAGTCTGCAGCGCCGCACCCTGGTCTGGGTCAGCAGGGCAGCGGCGACGCGGTATGCCTCACGGACGGTGGCCTCCACCCGGCCGACTTCCTTCGCGGCGGCCCTGGCCTTCTTCCGGAAGAGCAAAGTATCGGTGGGGAGATCGGCCGGGTCGACGTCAAAGAACGACCGGGGAGTGCCCGTGGCGCGCGCGATACGCTCGAGTACGTCGTCGGTAACCGCGCGGGTTCCCTTCTGCATGGCAGAGATGAGCGGCTGCGAGACCCCTGCGGCGGCGGCTAGCTCCCCTTGGGTCAGGCCCATGAGGAGCCTGAGTGTTCGGACCCGTTCCGCTGGATCATGCACCACTGCCTTCGCCTTCCTCGCGCTGTTCCTCGTCGAAATCGAAGGGGAGAGCGATCCCGCGATCGTCGGGGAAGAACTCCCAGCCTTCGAACGTTTCGGTCTCCCGGGGCAACTCGAAGTCGAGATCGAACTTCGGGGTACGTCCGAGCTTCCATTCACTGATGGGTCGCACGATACGCACCGAGATTTCGCCTCCCGGTTCGGGGGGTGAGAGCCATACGGCGAGCAGGTTGCTGGCCTGTACCCCGAACAGGTCGGTCGCCGGGTTGGCGTAGTAGCTGATGCGAGCCCGGTTCCGGCCCGGCGCGGGGACCAGGTCAAACGGAGTCGCGTGCAGGACCCGCAGGGTCAGCATCTCGTTGCGGAGCAGAATGCGCCCGCTGAGGCTGTTCGCCAGCTCCCATCCTCCCAGATGCCGCTGCTGTTCCAGGTGGCGACGCGCATGATCCCGGGTGAGATCGGTGCGCCCCTTGGTATAGCCGGTCCCGGTCATCCCGTGGTCGTCGTAGTGGCCGTGGGCGTTGTTGTAGCCCTGGTCGAGCCCGGCGTAGAGAGGGGCCGCGAGGCCCTCGACCGACGTGGTGATGAAGGCAGCATCCTCATGTGTGAGCATGAGTGTAATTTTATTACACCAAGTTTCACGCCAGCAAGAGGTACGCACCACTCGATGGAGGGCCGATCCACCCCAGACCCACACGCGATGCGCACTCCCCCAACTGCCGTCAGAGCCGATTCGGGGCGTCAACGGAATCGTCGAGGCGCGAGTCCACGACTCACATAGCTCTCACGGCGACATCGCGCCCACAGTCGCACCGGATTGTCCGCGCACCTCCACTCCGAACTCCAGCAGTTGGTGACGCTCCACCTCGGGGGCTGGGGCGCGATGAGGGAGCACTTGATGAATCCGCCAGGCTCCGCCGTTATTAGCGGCGCCTTACCGTCGGGTTCGGGAGTTCAAATGATGTCGGTTTCAGTCGATAGGTCCATCCCCGTGTGTGCAGGTTCGCCATGAGGGCCTCTCCGTGAACGCGGGGGGCCATCCCCGTCGATTCCAGAGCCGCCATCGAGCCCTCCGCCCGGCGGTAAGATCACCGTTTGTATGACGGAAGGCGGGATCGCCCCAGCGTCTGCCGATCTGTGCCGAGGGCCGAGAGGAGGGACAGGATGCCCGAGGGGAACGGATCGCTCAGCCCGTCATTCGAGCGCATCCTCAAGATGGCTTTCGAGCGCCTGGCGCCGGGCCCGGTGACAGTGCTGACCACGAGCGCGGAAGAAGGCCAGCCCTCCTTCGAACCGCCCTCGGAGTGGCGCTCGGTTCAGGAACCGGCCTGGCAGGACCTAGGCTCGGGCGTTGCACGTCTCCTGGGGCAGGGCCCGCTTCTCCTCGTACCACCATGGCAGCGCAGCATCGGCGCCCGGACGCCGCGCCAGGATGTGTCCCTGTACGTGTACGACGATGTTCTGCGCGCGTGCAGTCCCGCAGACGCCAGCAGCGGCATGGCCGTCCTGACTCCTGCCGAACTTTGGATCTCGGAGTCGCCGCGTGCGGCGGAGCTGCGCAGGATGCTGGCCGAGCACTGGGACATCCTGGCCGTCATCTACAGCACGGGCGTGGTTCCTCAGATCCATCAGACTTTCGTCGTGGCTGCCTGCTTCCTGAAGGCCAAGCAGGAACACCGCCCTCCGATGAAGATCTTCCGGGCGCCGCGCGGGGACGACGAAACGTTTGCCGAGAAGGACTTCCAGATGCTACTCAAGCGCGGAGGAGGCAGCACCCGGTATGGCTACGTCATCCGTGACCTCCCGCCCGCTACAGAGAGCCTCGACTTCGACCGTCACCATCCGGACGTCGTATCGCAGCAAGCCGACCTGGCGGGCTTCGGCAGCCTCACCACGCTGGGCGAGCTGTACGAGACCGTCCCCCGCATCCACATGGCGGGACACTCTCACTGGATCAGCTCCGAGGAGCAGCCCAGCGCCGTTCGGCTGCTGGGAGGTCGTGACATACGGCGCGACGGCTCCATCGCGCTGCCCGCTGACGACAGCTACTGGGTCAAGGCTCCGCCCGAGTACCTCCTGCGCCCAGGCGACCTCATCCTCCGCGAGATCCACGGACCACACGATCCACCAGGTCTCATCGTTGCCGAGGTGACCGAGCAGGACCTTCCCGCCGCGCCCTCCCAGATGACCGTCGCCCTACGCCCTCGTGCCGCCATTACACCGCAGCAGATCAGACTGACCGTCCAGTTCCTGCGTACGCCGTTGGCCGACAGGCTGGTTGGCAGATCCAGCCTTCACATCACGGTGAAGCGGCTACAGAAACTACCTGTGCCGCAGCCGGACAGCGTTCTGACCACAGTGCTCGACGATCTTGATGCTGCCCGTCACCGCCTTGAGACCTGGGTTAAAGAAGCAGAAACACTTCTCGAGTCCGCGTTCACGTACAAAACAGCGGTTCAGGCTCGGGAAAGAATCATCGACCAGGGCCGTGGGCTGCGTTTGCGTGTAGAGGCCGCAACACTGCTCGACGACCTGGGGCACACCGTGCGCACGCGCTTCCCCCTCCCCATCGCCTACCGGTGGCGTGAAGCCGAAGCTCGCATGAGCGCCGGCGATCAACAGGCGGCCTACAACGCCGTCCTGGACACCGCCGAAATCCTACTCTGCTACATGGCGCTGCTCTCCCTGGCGCTCACCTGGGAAGCCGGGATCCCGTTGGGCTCCATCGCGGCGATCAAAGAGAAGCTCACCAGCGGGCGCAGCGGCCCGGGTCTTGGTGACTGGGCCGCCGTGATGCAGGAGGCCGCCACAAGCCGCAAACTTCGTAAACTACCACACCAGCACCCCATGCACAGCATCCGCTCCCTGCTGGCGGACCAAGACGCCGCCGACGCACGCCAGCGATTGAGTGAACGCCGCAACGACGATGCCCACCTCCGTCGTCTCGATCCCATCGATCTCCCGACCGCGGTAACAGAGGCCTTCGCCGATCTGACTCTGCTCGTTGAACGATCCCGCTTTCTTGCCGACTTCCCGCTCTGGCACGTCACCGAGACCCGCTGGGACAGCCTCTCCAAAACAGCCAGCATCCGCTACCGCGAGCTGACGGGAGACCATCCCGTTGTACCGACCAAGGCTGCTACTTCGATGAGACACGACTTGGAACCCGGCAGCCTCTACCTGCGGGACTCCACACATGAGCTGCACCTTCTGCGCCCGTTCCTGACAGGCGAGGTATGCCCGACTTGCCGCACATGGTCGACGTTCCATGCTGATCTCATCCCCAAGGGCAGCGTGCAGCTGAAAAGCCTTGAACATGGGCATGTACTACATCAGTCGCCAGACAAGTCAGAGGCGTTGGCGATCGTCGGACTGCTCTGACGTGCAGTTGCCGCCTGAGGCCTCAGCCGAAGGACGCCCACCGTCAGCACCAGCCTGGAATCGCTACTACGATCCCCATTTCCGACGGCTGTCCGCCCAAAAGCGCGCAAAGGGTCCCGGCGAGCAATGCGCTACTGTGCACCCGGCCGTGGCTCCAGCGGTGTCAGCTATCAGATGACGAGTCACCCAGTGTTCGGCCCGGTCACCAGGAGAGGACGAAGCGCACAAACTGGCCCGGTGTTCGTCAGCATCATGCGCAGGAGGGCCTGCTGAGCGACGCATGGCCGACGCGGGTCGGCCATGCGCCACTGACTCAGACCAACCGGCCAGCGAGCTAGCTCTTGCACCCTCAGGGGAAGCATGCCGCGAACTGCTGCGCCGAGCGATTCCGGTACACAGACGGAGTCTCAACCGGAGGCCATTCTGATCTCCTCGCTGGCTGTCTCGCACTCCCGCTCTCCGCCCGACTGGCCGTCTCGGTCACTGTGGAGGTTGTCGGGCTCGGCGCGGATCCTGTCTGAGACACGGACGATGCCCTCGAGGGCGTCTGGCTCCAGGCGGCGGAGATGCGGTCCCTGCCCAGCCCCGCCCACTGGACTCCGGTCACCGGCGCCCTCGGCAGCACTCCAAGCTCGTCCCCCAGCTCGCCGGGACCGCCGCCCCGCGCCGCTGCCCCAGCAGTAACCGCCTGGTCGACCTCATCGAATTCAGCGCCTGGCATACCGAGGAGTGCCGAAGCGGCCCCGACCGTTGCCTCACGCCGGAGTCAACACCTGCTGTCCCGGTTCACCGCCTAGCCAAGGCCCATACGGAGCGGCCCGGGCTCGGGGTTCATCTCGCGGCCCGTGCCGACCAGGCCCGGCAGGAGGTCGAGAAGCACCGGAGGGTCTGCCCTGTGTGCGGGGTGGGTGGCCGGTGCGTGATGGGCCGCGACCTGGAGATCTACCACCGTGAGATCGAGGCGACCCGCACGATCACCCGTGAGATCGACACCAAGCGGTGCATCCGGGAGCAGCGCCAGCGGGCGAAGGTGGTGCTCTGTGCGGTGGAACAGGCGGACCTGCGGCGCCATGACCTGGTTCTGGAGCCCTGGGTGGCGGGCACCAGCTTGGTGACCGGCCAGGAGCGGATCCGTTGGGCGGCGTCCTGGCCCGTGCCCACGCAGGGAGGCCCGCAGTTGCCGCTCGCCGATTGGGCCACACTCTGAACCTCACCTGTGCTGGCTTCGTTCACTTCAAGCGGCAGCGTTTGTCCAGCACTTTGGGAGGCAGTTGGTGCTCTACTGGCTTGCCGATGTTCACGAGACATGAAGGCAGTCTGATGTCCAAGCGTCCGGGATGATCGGTGAGGAGTTCAGATCCGGGAGGGAAGGGGCAGCGCGATGGCGATCAGAGGGCTGAGCCCAGAGAGGACAGCCCGCCTTGAGGGGCTCGTCGACGAGTGCCGATTGCTCTTGGTCGGGGACGACGGGATGGCCGCCGTGCAATGGCTGCTGAGTGAGCGCCGGGTCGAGGTGCTTGATGCCGTGGTGATCACGCGCGAACTGCTGGGGGCGGGTCCCACGTCGCTCGCGGAGGCAAAGACCATCGTTCTGACGAGCCCCGGCAGAGGGCGTGAGCTGAGGGTGCACGAGCAGTTCATGGCTGATCTGGAGCAGGACGGCGCCTTCGGCCAGTGATGACAGTTTGGTCGGAGGGATGCCCCCGCCCGACCACGGCCACGGCCCGGCGCTGGCCGCGATTCCGGACTTGACCTTGGTCATGGTCCCGGCTTTGGCCATGGTGGCGCCGCGCTCGGTGTTCCGCCCGGGTCGTGGTGAGGGTGGGGAGGCCGTGTCCGTCCTGCGGCGGCGGCAAGGGCGGACGCACGATCGACACCAGCACCGGCGAAGTGACCCGCCGCACGTGGCGGTTCTGCACCGCCTGCAAGGAATCGGGGACCCCTCAATGACCGGCCTCACCGCCGTCACGGGCTGCACCCGGCTCACCGACGCCGAGCGCGAGGAACTGTCCCGGAAGAACCGGGAGCAGAGCAAGAGGTCAGAGGCGAACCGCCGATGACCCCCACTCCCCCGACGGTACCTCGGCCCACGCCGCCGTTGGCTACCCCGACACCGCTGCTGCCGCGCCAGGCGAGAGTGCGGGGCTCCTGGGTGGGCGGTACTCGCGGAAACCCGCCCACCTGTACGAGGGTCGGCGACCAAGACTCCCGGCGAGCGAGCGTGGCCTGCCCGCCGAGGTGGAACCAGGCCAGCCGAGAGAGGTGAGCTGCGGCTGTGTACCCAAGGACACGCTGGGTGGTGCTGGCTTCGGTGCTCGGATGCCGAGTCGGTCAAGTTCACTTGCGCGACTCGAGGCAGTGCCCTTACGGTGCGCGGGGATGGGCCCCGCCCAGGCTGTGACCCTAGACGGGAGCTCACCGTGCAGAGCCGGGGCTTTGATCTGAGCCTCCGCTCTTGGGGCTCAGGTCAGCCCTTGTGCCACCTCCCCAGCCACCACGCCGTACGGACCAGGAGGTCCTCGACGCGCTGCCGGACAGACGGTTTCGGCTTACCGCGACGCCCCATGGCGGCTCCTCTCAGACCGGCCGCCGGAAGAATCCCGGGCAGCGGCCCTCACTGTTGGGTTCGGGCCGGGCCCCGAGGCACTGGGGCCCGGACAGGCCCGTCAGTGGAAGGCGCCGTGCGACGCGAGCAGCACTCTATTTCCGGGGCAGTGATGAGGCCCGGCGTCGGTCAGCGCCACGCCCCGCCAGTGCGCCCCATCGAGTGGTGCACATCCCGGTAGGGGGAGGGTGTCTGGCGCCACGACACGGTTGTGGGAGGTGGCGCCACATGCCCGGTCCGTGTGCCGGCCTGCAGACGCGGCCCGGGTTCCTCGGTCACGGAGGGGCGTTCCTGAGGAGCGTTCGGTGTGATCGGCCCTGGCTGACAGTGCGACCGTCCGCAGCTCAGCGGTCTGGGCGCTGAACGGGCACAGGTGACCGGCTATGGTCACAGGACTGGCGACAGTTGATGGAGGAGGGGACCACCGGATCCAGCTTTGCCACGACGAGTGCCGAGTCGGTCAAGCAACGTGACTGACTTCGGCTCGGGACTTCAGTCTGCCAGGCAGGCCCGATTCAATCCTGATGGATCCGTCTCTGGATCTTCACTCCCCAGGGTGAATGGAACTGAGGGGCTTGCGCGGTGTTGGCTGGGCCGGGACACCGGCAGCGGCATCGTGTCAGTCGCGAGGTCCGTAGGGCTGGAAGGGTCGTAGGGCTGGGCCGACGCGGGAGCGGTGAAGGTCCACATCTTTGCCACTGGCGGCTTGTTGCCCAGTCCGACCACTCCGGGTACAGGGTCAGCCGACCGGAGGTCTGCTCGTATCACACTGTGCCCGGTGAGCTGAAACTGCTGGTGCAGAAGACCGACGTGAGCTAGACCGTCGGCTATGAACAACCCGCGACCGTGCCCGGCGGCTACGCGCAGAGAGCCGTAGATACGGCGCGAGCGGGCCGTCCAGGGCGCGGCTCCAGGTCCATCCCGGCCTGAGGGTTCGGCGGGCTGACGGGGATCGTCGCGGCACTGACCCCGGGTCCATTCCTGCGTGTGCGGGTTCGATTCGGCGAGGCCCGGCCGTTCGTCGTCGCCTGCCGGTCTATCCCCGCGTGTGCGGGTTCGACTTCTTGCCAGCGAACCTGTGAATCTGAATCGACATCGATGTCACAACCCACCCCAGGCCCCAGACGACGCTCAACATCACCACCAACGACACTGAGCCGAATGGGTGACGGCCGACGGGTGCTCAGGGCTTCAAGATCATCCCGTTGCCCCTTTGGCGCGTATCTCGGTCACACCCCACGATCGGGTCTGACGCGACCGGCGGTTCTGCGGTCCCTCCAGGATGGTGCTGCCCGGGGACGGCAGTGCCTAGAAGGGCATCATCTCCACCGAGACTGTCGAGAAGTCGAAGCGGAGGTTGCCGAGCACCGTCTCTGGGCGTGGACCGGTGTCGCCGTGGTGGTACTCCAGCACAGCGCTCATCAGGTACTCGCGGGTCCGGTGCCAGTTCAGCAGTTCGTCCTTGGCCACCAGCGTGATCCACTCCGGGATGTCTTCGTCCTCGGTGGTGTGCACCGAGCGAAGGAGCTGGTCCAGAGCGGCATACCACTCGGTGAGCTGTTCCCGGTGGTGGCGTACGAGTGTGTCGACGCCTGAGGACCCGCCCCCGGCCGCTGCGGCGCGCAGGTCCTTGCCCTGGAGGCAGGATTCGCGAGTCTGGTGCCTGCGGTCCACATAGCTGGCGTACTGCGGCCTGTGTTCCGGTGGGACCAAGGCACCTTCGCGGCTGCCCCACCCAGCGTGGAAGTAGTCTGCGTGCCAGGTCGGCACGTCCGGCTGGGACACGAGGCGCACTTCAGCGTCCCCGTCGGTCACCGTGTGGACGGCGTTGCTGATCCGGCACCACGAGGCGCCATCGGCGAAGTCCTCCCGCAGCGCGTGCCCCAACTCGTCCAAGTCGCCACCGAACCCGTTCACCAACTCAGCCGACGCACTGGTGACACGCAGACCAGCGAACGCGACGTTCAGACCGGTGATGTCGAGCCGGTCCTCGTCCACGAGGATCTCTACCTTCGTCATGGCCGAAGCGTCGCGTACCCCAGGGGACCGGCAGCGTGTCGACACTCCCCGGGTCACCCGTCCGCTCCGAAGCGGACGGGTGGCCCGCCTGGGCTGCTGGTGTTGCGGTGGTTACGACCTCACAGACCGAGGCCGTAACCGGGCAGGGGTCGGGCTACACCGAGCCGCTCATCCACGGGGGCACGAACCCCGACCCGGGGGAGACCAGAGCGACACCACTGGGAAGGCGGCTGTTGACGTGCTCCACGAACGCGCGCGGCAGGTAGGGGGATTCGTAAATCCGGAACAGCGCCTTGACGGCGAGCCGCGGGGTGGACAACAAGCCCTGTACCCATGCTGCGGTCGAGCGGCTGTTCCGTCTTGGTGACCACGACGCGGACCAGACCGTCAGGAGCGCTGGCCAGAGCGGCGTGATTGGTCGGTGTGAGGTGCAGGGTCTCGGCGTACAGGAGGCAGTCGTCCCAGGCGATGCCGTTCAGCGTGCCGTCCGGCGTGGCGAACACGACGCCCCACTGGGCCTCCCCGATGGCAGGGTCCGCGCCATCGGCCCAGCCGTGCTCGATCATGTGCCAGAACGGGTCGGCGCACGGCCTGCCGAGCTGCGCCGAACTTGGCCACTGGTACACGGCCCCCGGTGCGACACCGGTCAATGACCGGTTTCCCGGAGCCGTCCAGTTCGTGACCACCAGGGTGAGGCAGCCCGGACCATCGTCCCCGAACTGCCTCATCACCACGAGGTCGGGGACGGACCGGAGCCCGGCGACCGTGTAGGGCTGGCCGGTCATGGAGGCCCGGGCGCGGGCCGCGGACTTGCGGGCGTGGTTCTTCGTCATCGGTTGTCCTTCACGACCCGCGGCCCATGACCCGCCGAACGCGGTCGACTGGTGTCACTGGGCCTTGGCTGTCTGCCGGTGATGGGACCGCACGCCCCGTTGAGGGGGCCAGGACGGGCTCTCACACGCGGTCGTGGCGCTCGTGTGTGAAGCTCACCCCTGGTGGCGGGTCCCACGTGAGCCCTTCCTTCTCCAGGCTGTCGAGGATCCACTTCCGGCCGGCCTGCCCAGCGACCGCCCAGGTGTATTCCATGGAACGGAGGCGCTTCCGACGGAGATGCCACGGCCTCGTTCGTGCACGAGATCCCGCCAGATTGTGCACGAGATCGGCAAGCCAAGCGATGCAGGCGACATAGTCATCGCCCATCCACCCATAGAAGGGCTCCCGGCGCCGGGCCATAGCACGAATCTGGACCACAGCCAGATAGGCCAGGAACCCGGCTGCCTCGTCATCGTCTATCGCTCTCATGGCGCGCCCCCATTCCACTTGTGTCCGTAGCACTGTATGACCGCTTGAAGGGGCTGCTGACCTGCTTGGTTGAGTCCGGACGGTGCAACTCAGCGCAGGTCAAGGTTCAGTGTCATCGGACAGCGGGCGGCCAGCCGCCCGTGAGGCGGCAGCGCGCGGGGGCCTCGAGGGATCCCGGGGGCCAGTGGCGGTTGCTGACCGAGGAACTCCGCGCGTCCGGAGATCCGCCAGGGCGACATCGGGCTGGTACAGCGGCTCGTCGGTGATGTCTGCGGTGGTGGCGCGCACGCGCTCCCAGCCGGACTCGGTCACCCCGTCCTCCTGGAGGTCGCGGGCATGGTGCTCGGGGCCGGAGCCGAGGGGACGGCGGCGGGGCGACGTGGTCATTACCGGGATCGTACGACGCCAGTACGGTTCCACGGCCGTGACCTTGACCGCTCCCTTGAACGGCAGGTGGTCAAGGCGGCCCGTCCTGCGAAAGCCCGGCCACCCGGAAGTCAGGGGGGAGGCACGTAGGTGATGGCCGACGTCGCCGGCGGCCGTCGCGGCGAGAGCCACCACCGCCAGATCACTGCGGGGACGCCGTCCCGGGGCCCGTCGCAGGCATCGTTGAGGAGATCCACGACCAGCGACGCCGGCGCGCCGTCCGGCCCGTGCGCCAAGAACCTGACCTGCTGCGCCGTCCAAGGGTCCTCTCCGGGCGCCGCGAACTCCACCAGGGCGTGGTCAGCCACGAGGTCTGTGCCGTCCCGGGTGAGGATGAGCGTGCCCGCCTGGAGGTCAAGGCCAACCTTGACCTGGGTGTCCTCGTGCGTCACGACGGGTTCGCCGGTGGCACTCAGCTCCATGCTGCTCTCCAAAGGGACGGCGGGATCGTCTGCCGAGCATCCCAGCCGGCCGTCTCCCGTGGGTGCCGATTGGCCAGCACGGTGACGCCGGGGCTGATGACGATGGCGAGCGGCGCCGTTGCCGATCACTCGCCATCGCCGTCACACCTGGCCGGGCCGGTGACGCCCTGGGGCGGCCCGGCGTGCCGGGAGGGACGGGGTGGCGGTCGCGGCCTGGTGTGTGTGGGTGCCTCTATGTCTTTGGTCAAGAGAAACGGAGGTGCGGTGGGTCGGTGTACCGGGGCAGCATGGCAGGGTGCCTGATTTGCCGTGGGATGATGTGAAGTGCTTCTTCGACCTGGACTTGATGGGGTCGCTGCCGGACGTGCGCATCCCGGATGACTGGCAGACGGTCCTCGATCTGGTCGCGGAGAAGGGCTGGAAGTGCCAGTACTCCGAGGGAGAGACGGTGCTTCCAGTGCCCCGGGCGGACGCTGTGCTGTCCCGTCCGGCGGATGCCGAGTGCTCTGAACTGCGGGTCTGGCCGGCTGCCGATGTGTTGGCGATCTTCCGTTTCCACGCTGCCGATGAAGTCGACTTCGACGTCGACCTGCGGGAGTTGCAGGGCCAGGAGCGACTGGATGTGTTCTGCGGCTTCCTTCGGGAGATCGGGCGGCAGCTGGGCGGGCCCGTGCTGATGGACCCGGAAGGCGACTATGGCCATCCGGTGCTCGGCTTCGATGTCGGGGCTGACCGAGTCGTTCTCCTAGCAGACCCGCAGGTCAGGTGACGCGGCCGACGGCTGAGGTTCGGAGAAGGTGCCGCCGCGGCGCATGGCGAACAGGACGTCAGCCCGGCGCCTGGCGAGTAGCGGCTCTTGGTGGGGCTGTGGTCCATCCCCGCGCGTGCAGGTTCGGCCCTGCGGGGTGAAAGAGGCGTGCCCGTACACCCTCCGTGCGGGGGTGCCGTGGTAGGTGCGGTCCTTGTACGCCATGTTGTGTCGCCTGCCGTTGACCTTCACGTTCGCTCTGGCCTTGCCAAACGCGGGTGCAGGCGACAGGACGCGATCGTCGAGCTTGCGGAGCGAAGAGTTCGGCGGTGGCTCGGGCCGCCAGATGTCCGCCGTCCGCATGGGTCAGGCTTATCGAAAAGGCCACTCACCGGATCTGCAGGTGGGTGACCTGAAGGATACGGACGGCCTTTGCCGGAATGTGTGTGATCAGGAGTACAGCCATAGTGTGCGAGAGGACGAGATGGCGCGTCATACCGTCGTCCACGCCGTAAGGCACGGTCGTGGCATAGGGGTCCTTGCAAACCCTGATCATGGCCTCTCTCAACTCCACCCGCGCAGCCTGCGGTAGGGAGTCCAGCACAGCCTTGACAGTGGTGTCGTACCTCAGCTCGTACACGCTGTTCAGCGTGTCAGATCAGGCGGCACCCTGGGATCGGAATCGGTCAGCATCCTTCAAGAGGTCGACGGTGCCGTCGACCTCCCCGGGAATCTCTTCACCGCGCTCCAGAGCTGCGTGGATCTGCCGGCCGCGTTCGACCGCGTTAAGAGTGTCCTGGGCGATGCCCTGCCAGCGGGCGAACGTAGGGAGGAGATCGTGGGCGGGGGCGCGGTTGATCTCAGTGAGGAAGCGCTGGGCGGCGACGGGGTTTCCAAGGGCCTCGCAGATACTTTCGATAGTCCACTGGTCGCTCATACCCTGCGCCTCCTTGTGTGCGCCGACCCGGCTAGTTCCGTTGGGCGTGATTCCACGGTAGCGCCCGGTCGGCCAGGCGGACGGACGGATCCACACTCCCGGGCGGGTGTCAACGGCCGCTCCCCTGCTCCTCAGCGCCATCCCGGTCCAGGAGTACACCCCTCCTGCCCGGCGAGGCATTCGTGGTTTGCCCTGACTGCCGGACCTGGGTACCCATCACCGGTGCCCACAGCACCAGCCCGAAGCTGGTGCCCCACCACACCCGGCGTGCCGGGTCCGCCGGCCCGCGCCGTTGCCCTAGCAGCAACCAGCTCGTCACCCTCGACGTGGATGTCGACGCGTGGCGCGAGGAGGTCCTGGCGGTCGATGCCACCGTGGCTTATCGGCGCCCGGCGCGTCAGCACCATAAGCCGGAGCCCGCTCTTGGTGTCCCGGTTCACCGCCTGGCCGGCGCCCGTACGGAGCGGCCCGCGCTGGGGGTTCGTCTCGCGGCCCGTCAGGATCAGGCCTGGCAGGAGGTCGAGGAGCACCGGACCGCTTGTTCGGTGTGCGGGACAGGAGGGCGGTGCGCAATGGGCCGTGATCTGGAGGTCTACCACCGGGAGATCGAGGCGACCCGCACGCTCACCCGCGAGATCGACACCAACCGGCGGGCCCGGGAGCAGCGCGAGCAGCGCCAGCGGGCGAAGGTCGTACTCCGTGCGGTGGACCAGGCCGACCGACGCCGTCACGGCCGACTGGTGGTGAAGCCCGGCGTGGCGGAGGCGAGTCTGGTGACTGTCCAGGAGCGGATCCGCCGGGCAGCGTCCTGGCCCAGCCCCACCCAGGGCGCCCCGCAACTGCCGCTTGCCGAATGGGCCACACTCTGACCCTCACCCCTTTGTACTGCTGCGGCCCCGGACCGCCTTCCCGACGAATGAGGAGGGTGGCCGGGGCTGCGGCGCCCTTCGGAGAACCCCGCGTGTGCGGGTTCGACGGGGCAAGCCGAGCGCCGGGGAACCACACCGGCCGGAGAACCCGCGTGTGCGGGTTCGACACTTGCTGACCTGGGGTTCTACCGGCCGGTAACACGTTTTTGCTTTAGTTGCATTCGAGCCTTCACGGTCCTCGTGTCCTCGATGGCTTGACGTTCTCTCACGCTACCGGTCCGACTGCCGTCCGGTCCCAGGCCGGGCTCCCCAGGAGAGCTTCGCTGGGTTCCTCTGCCCGCGCGGAGCCACGATCCGGCGACCAGGTTGAAGCCGATCTCGATCGGGACACCTCCGCGTGTGCGGGTTCGACGTCCGGCCGGTGATCGCCCGGCACACCCTGTGCAGGTCCATCCCCGCGTGTGCGGGTTCGACCCCGCGTGCCCGCCGTCGACGCCGAGGCTGCTGGGTCCATCCCCGCGTGTGCGGGTTCGACGGCGAGCGCCGGCCCGCCGAGCCGGACCCCGCGGGTCCATCCCCGCGTGTGCGGGTTCGACCGGACTGTGACGCGGGCGGTGGCGGGGGTGAGCGGTCCATCCCCGCGTGTGCGGGTTCGACAACGGCACCACCACGCTCGGCACCGTCTCAGTCGGTCCATCCCCGCGTGTGCGGGTTCGACCCGGACCACAGGCCCTTGATCAGATCCTTGCCCGGTCCATCCCCGCGTGTGCGGGTTCGACGTCCGCCGACCGGTCCGCCGCTGCTTCGGACGCGGTCCATCCCCGCGTGTGCGGGTTCGACACTTGCTGACCTGGGGTTCTACCGGCCGGTAACACGTTTTTGCTTTAGTTGCATTCGAGCCTTCACGGTCCTCGTGTCCTCGATGGCTTGACGCTTTCTCACGCTACCGGTCCGGCTGCCGTCCGGTCCCAGGCCGGGCTCCCCGGGAGAGCCCTGCTGGGTTCCTTTGCCCTCACGGAGCCCACCCGACCGCGCCTCTCGATCGACTCCTTGCACTCCGGACCACCTCCGCTGGTGTGGGTTCGACAAACGGGGAGAGGAAGCGACCTCTAACTGCGGAGTTCGGCGGCGGAAGTGAGACGGGCGGGGAGGGCGAGAAGGAAGCGGCTGCCGTGTTCGCTGTCGGCGACGCTGAGGGTGCCGTGGTGGAGTGTGGCGATGTGGTGGGCGATGGCCAGGCCCAGACCGGCTCCGCCGGTGCTGTGGCTGCGGGCATTGTCGAGGCGGGTGAAGTATCCGAAGACGCGGGTACGGTCCTCGGCTGGTATGCCGGGTCCATCGTCGCTGACCTCCAGCGTGATCTCTTCGGTACCCGGGGCGTGGCTGAGAATCACGGTGATGTGTGCGGTCGCGTAGCGTTCGGCGTTGTCAAGGAGGTTGCCCAGTACTCGCCCTAGGAGTGAGGGGTGGCCGCAGGCTGGTACGGGTTGCTGGCAGGTGGTGACCGTCAGGTCGAGGTGTCCCGGCGGGGTACGCCGGGCGCATTCCTCCCGCACCAGCTGCGTCATATCCAGGGGCTGCCCCGAGTCGTAAAGCGTCGCTCCCGGGTCCAGGCGGGTGAGCATGAGGAGATCATCTGTCAGCTGCTGAAGGCGCACTGCGTCTCCCAGCGCCCCTTCCACCACGCGCGGCCAGTTAGCGCGGTGCGGCTGGGCCAGAGCGATCTCCAGCTCGGCCCGCAGCGCCGCCAGAGGGGTGCGCAGCTCGTGCGATGCGTCCGCTGTGAAGCGACGCTGTTGTTCCACTGATCGTTCCAGTCGGCCGAGGGTGTCGTTCATGGTTCGGGCTAGTCGGCTGATCTCGTTGCTCCGTCGTGGTACGGGTACGCGCTGGTCTAGGCGGTGGGTGCTCAGGTCCGTGAACTGCTGGCGGATGGCTTCCATGGGCCGCAGTGTGCGTCCGGCGATGAACCAGGCTCCGGCCGCGGTGAGAAGGACCAGTCCCGCTGCTGTGGCGACCGTCCGTTGGGCCATAGCGTCCAGGGCTGCCTGCTCCTTGGTCAGGCTGATCGTGGTGACAAGCCGGTGCGCTGAAGGGGTTCCATACTCGGGGTAAACATGACGCATGGGTCTGGTCTCGCTGGTCCCTTCAAAGAAATCTGGCCACAGCCAGAGAGTCAGGGCCCCCGAGTCCTCGTAGTACTCATCCGATCGCAAAAATTCTCTGTTCTCGCCGATTAATACAGGTGTCGGCTCTCCAGGAATGCAGTACTGACGTATCCCTGAGGGAAGTTTACCCAGGCCTGGGTTAGTTCCTCGGGCGCAGTAATCGACGACTGATATGTCGATCCCGAACTCTGTGCCATCCTCGAGTAGGTAACGACGCCAGAAGTCTGTGGCCAGGAAAGATCCAAACGCCAGCAGAGGTGTCACCAGCAGAGCGGACAGCAGTGCGGCTTTGGCTCGCATGCTCACGGTTGGCAGGAGCCGGATGCGTCTGAGGGCTCTCACGAGCGGGCCGGTTGATCTTCGAGGCGGTATCCGGCGCCTCGGACGGTGTGAATGGTGCGCCGCTGAAAGGGGTTGTCGATCTTCTTCCGCAGGGCGCTGACGTACACCTCGACGACGTTGACGTCTCCGTCGAAGTCGCCCCAGACGTGTTCCAGGACCTCGGTCTTGGAGACGACTTCCCC
Source organism: Streptomyces sp. NPDC057638 (assembly GCF_042800315.1). Lineage (NCBI taxonomy): Bacteria > Bacillati > Actinomycetota > Actinomycetes > Kitasatosporales > Streptomycetaceae > Streptomyces > Streptomyces sp. NPDC057638. The sequence continues at coordinate 27,247 of NZ_JBHVHF010000005.1, read as the reverse complement.
GCGGCGGCTTGCCAGGTACCACAGCACGGCGAACTCGCGTGCGGTGAGGGGAACTGGAACCTGCCCGCGGTAGCAGCGGCGCGCTGCCGGATCCACTCGCAGGTCGCCCAGTTCGATGGCCGCAGGGCGTTCCCGTTGCCCCCTGCGCACCAGGGCTCTCAGACGGGCTACCAGTGCGACGTAGGAGAAGGGCTTGGTCACGTAGTCGTCGGCGCCGGTGTCCAGTCCCTCTGCCTCGTCGTACTCTCCGTTCTTGGCGGTGAGCATGAGTACCGGGACCCAGATTCGGGCCTCTCGCATCCGTGCACAGACCCGTAATCCGTTCATACCGGGCAGCATGATGTCGAGGACGACGACGTCGTACTCGTTCTCCTGCACAAGCTCCAACACCCGTGGCCCGTTACCGACGGTATCGACGACAAATCCCTCTCCCTGCAGGCCCCGTCGAAGCAGTCCCACCAGCCTTGGATCGTCTTCCGCTACCAGTATCCGCATGCATGAAGTATCGCGGGGATCACCTGAATCCACGCTGAGAACCGTCTCCTTTTGCCGAGTCCCGCAGAATGCCGGATACCGATGCATAGATAGCCATCCTGAATGATCCTCAGGACTCCTCAGCCTCTCCACAGGGACAGGGGGCCACTGTGGTGTCAGTGAAGCCCAAAGGCCAGCCACCCGAACACAGTCGTAACGAATGGAGAAACCATGCTGAAGAAGATCACCACCTTGGGCGCGACCCTGGCGCTGGCTGTGGCCGGAGCGGTTGCCGTGACTGCTGCTCCCGCGACTGCGGCGTCGTCCACCGTGCAGACGGCTCCGGCAACCGTGGGCGGCGGCACCTCCGATACCGCCATGGGGGAGTGGATCTACGTCAGGTCCTTCTCCACCAAGGCCGCGTGCGAGCGCTTCGGGAGCAGTGCCGCTGACCCCTATGACTGCGCCAAGAACTACGACAATGGCAAGTGGGAGCTCTGGATCTGGGTCCCCAGCTCCGTCTGAGGCATCCGGTAAGGGTGCGTGTGCCTCACCGGGTACACGCACCCCCTGATCCGTCGAGCAGGAGGACAGCGTCTGGGGCGGCCTCACGAGAACGAGAGCCGGGCGATCCGAAATTGCACCCGTAACGGCCCGCGCTCGGGGTTCGTATCGTGGCCTTGCCTACCAGGCTCGGCATGAGGTCGAGGAGCACCGGAGTGCCTGCTCGGTGTGCGGGGCAGGCCGCTGTGAGATCGAGGCGACCCGGACGATCGTCCGGGAGATCGACACCGCGCGGCGTGTCCGGGAGCAGCGCCAGCGGGCGAAGGCTGTGCTCCGCGCGGTGAACCAGGCCGACCGGCGCCGTCACGGGCGGCTGGTGGTGGAGCCTGGCGTGGCGGGTACGAGTCTGGTGACTGTGCAGGAGCGGATCCGCCGGGCGGCGTCCTGGCCCAGCCCCACCCAGGGCGCCCCGCAACTGCCGCTCGCCCCATGGGTCACACCCTGAACTGCATAGCCTCCCTGTATTACTGCGGCCCCGGACCGCCTCCCTGACGAAGAGGAGGGCAGCCGGGGCTGCGGCGAGCTCCGGACAACCTGGTGTGTGTGGGTTAGACGGCACTATGCAGGACCTGCTGATGCGGCAGGGGGTCCATCCCCGCGTGTGCGGGTTCGACGCGCACCAGGGCGACAAGATCAGCGGCCCCCGAGGTCCATCCCCGCGTGTGCGGGTTCGATCCGGTCCGGGAATCGGACCACTTGTGGTCCGGAGGTCCATCCCCGCGTGTGCGGGTTCGATACTTGCTGACCTGGGGTTCTACCGGCCGGTAACACGTTTTTGCTTTCGGGTCTTCACGGTCCTCGTGTCCTCGATGGCTTGACGTTCTCTCACGCTACCGGTCCGGCTGCCGTCCGGTCCCAGGCCGGGCTCCCCAGGAGAGCCTTGCTGGGTTCCTCCGCCCGCGCGGAGCCACGATCCGGCGACCAGGTTGAAGCCGATCTCGATCGGGACACCTCCGCTCGCGCGGAGACCACGTCTCGGTGCAGACACTCCCCCCTGCTCGATCGTCCGCTCCGCGCGAGCGGAGGTGCTCCGGGCAAATTGCTCGGCTCGATGGGCGCGGGCGGGCTGGCCGTGGCGTCCGCTCCGCGCGAGCGGAGGTGCTCCGGCGGCCGCAGCCGCTGCCGCAGCGGTGTCGCCGTCCGCTCCGCGCGAGCGGAGGTGCTCCGCGCCGGGGCATCGTGGTCCTGAACTGGCAGATGTCCGCTCCGTGCGAGCGGAGGTGTGCTCCGGCCGCTTCCGGGTCGATGTCGTCCGGGAGGGCGTCCGCTCCGCGCGAGCGGAGGTGCTCCGGCGGTCACGGCGGTCTGCGTGCGCGGTCCGTAGTCCGCTCCGCGCGAGCGGAGGTGCCCCGTAGTGCTGTGCGAGCCCCTCTTCCATCTTTGCGTCCGCTCCGCGCGCGGAGCTCACTTCCCCGGATCCCTCGGCCTTCTCTGTGACTCCGGTTCATCTCCGCGCGCGCTGATCGGGCTGCTCGACGAGGTGTTCGCCGGGCTGGAGGCGGTGTTGGAAGACGCCCAAGAAGATCACGCCTCACCGAGGCGGGTACGTGCCTCCTTGACGGCGCGTTCCCACTTCCAGGCCGGCTCGGCGTGACGGGCAGCGAGTTCCGCACCCATACCGCGGCGGTACCCGCCGGCACTGCGGAGATGGGCCAGGGTCTGATTGATGTGGACTTCGGTAGCGGGAGAGTTACCGGTGCTGCGTCTAGTGCCGGGAGGGCGACCGGAGGTGCCAGTGTTGTCCCTGTTCCTGGCCTGGTCGAAGTGTTGGAGGTCGGTGCGGCGGAAGGCAGAGATGAGGCGCCCGTTGGGCCCTTCGAGGCTGTCAGTGGGCTCGGGGAAATACCCCGGCTGGGCCTTGAGGTACTTGCGGATAACGCCCGGTCCGGCAAAGCCCAGCCAGGTGGCGGCGTCATTAATGGAGACCACATCCTGTGCATCGCCCTCGTCAGGTGCGTCATCTGTGGGCAGTACTCGGGCACGCTTCCGTTGTTGCCAGGCGGTATGAAACGTCTCGAAAGCCTCGCGGTCATAGAAAACGATGCGGTCGATTGTGGTGACCTTCTCCGGGTGCCGCGTCTTCGCGGGCTGTTTGTGCCGCTGGGTGTACCAGAGGTTCACTGTTGCTCAGCTCGCCCCCGTTCGTTGCGCCATCCAGTCACGGTGCACCACGGCACGCCCTGGTGGAGTCGCTCCTGCGGGTTGGGTTGTTCGCCCATGCTCTTGGCCTCCGTATCTTGGTGCGTACTAGAGTGGAGACACCCCTTCCCGTGGCGGGTTGGAGTTCGATGACCGGCTGGACGTTCGACTGGGGTTGCCGCCCTGGGTCGACACCCGCAGGGGTGATCCCCCGGCCATCACTTGTCGCACCTGAAGATAACTACAAGCGTAACTGTGCTCTGGTCGGCCGGGCCTTGGAGCGTTGATCGCCTACGGCAGGATGTCGGAGATCCTCAAACTTTCGGGATTCGCTGAGGATCACATTGCTATTCTTCAGAAATGACTTTTCCGACTGTTGAAGAGATCCGTGCGCTTCACGAACGCTATGCGCCTTCACCTGTGGCGTTCGAAGTCGTCTACAGTCACTGTGAAATCGTCTGGCGCATCGCAGAAGATCTCCTCGACGGTCTGAACGACACCGCCATGGACAGAGAACTGGTTCGGGCAGGAAGCCTCCTCCATGACATCGGCGTCTACCGTCTTTATGACTCCGCCGGGGACCTCGACCACAAGAACTACGTCCGCCACGGGCTCCTCGGGCACGAGATCCTCACGGCCGAAGGCATCCCCGAGACCCTTTGCCGCTTCTGCTCCTGCCACACCGGCGTCGGCCTGACAAAGAGCGACGTGATCTGTCAGCAGCTGCCCCTCCCTCCGGCCGACTACCTGGCCATCACCAACGAGGAGAAGCTAGTGATGTATGCCGACAAATTTCACAGTAAGACCACTCCGCCGAGGTTTCTCACCGCCGATGCCTACGCTGCCTATGTCAGCCGCTTCGGACACGACAAGGTCGATGCCTTCACTCTGTTCCGCAAGACCTTCGGCGAGCCCCAGGTGCGCACCCTTGCGGCTTCGTACGGTCAGGATCTTGCCGGGTGAGACCGCACAGTCGTCGGCTGCCCGGGCAGCGGTAGCGGCGGGCTCGCGGTGTGCCTCCGTTAACCGGAGGGGCCCGGACGGTGGCCCGGGCCCCTGTCTCATCAGGTGAGAGTGATCACGCTCCCTACCGGTCGGCCCTCATCCGGCACCCAGTAGGTACGGAGATGCGTGGTCCGTGGGCCATCGCAGGTAGTGACGATTCCCGTAGCCGACTACGTACCCGCCGTCGGCGATGCAGAGCTTGGCCGTCTGGCCGCTGTCGAGAAATGCCCCCCACTCAATGTCTGCTTCACCCATGATGCTGGCCGCAGTCTCGTGGGGGGGGTGACCCCCATGAAGGACGCCGATCCCGGTCGGCCGTCGAAAAGCCGCAGATGGGTCAGGCCGTCGGACGTCCCGAAGGCGGTCATACGGGCAAGGGGACGGTCGATGAAGCCCCGGCTGTCCCCGAGAGACAAGTCACCGTTGACCGGGTGGGCGGTGAAGTCGGCCGTATCGAGTGAAGGGCCAACCGATACCGCCGCGAGGGGGACTCGAAGCGACCTCCCTCTCTCCCCGTGGCCGAGGGTGGGCGGCTGCTGAACGTTCCGCTTCCCGCGCCCGGGCCCGGCGATGAACCACCGCTCACGCCCGGAGCCGGTCCCCCGCGGGCGCGGACGGCACCGGGCCACGACGCACGGAGAACCCGCACAGGCCGCGATCCCCGAAGGGAACGCTTGAGGTCAGTCCCTCCGCTGCGCGGCCATGACGTGATCACGGCCGCCTTCGACGTGCGCGGTGATCGCGCGGCGCAACGCCGCGGCGTCGCGGTCGCGCAAGGCGTCGACCATCCGCTGGTGTTCGTCGTCGATACGTTCCAGGTCGTGGCCCGAGCGCACCCAGCGTCGGCTGTACGGCTCGACCAAGTGGAGCAGTTGGTCGATGAAGCGCAGGGTGAGCCTGCGCTCGGACAGGGCGTACACGCGTCGGTGGAACTCGTAGTTGAGGGCGGCGCGGACCGCCGCGTCGGCGCCCTGGCGGCGCATCTCGTCGGCGAGTTCCTGGAGTGCGTCGATGTCCCGCTCGCGGCAGCCGCGCACGATCTCCTCGGACAGGTGCGGCTCCAGCTGAAGACGCAGTTCGAAGAGTTCGGCGATCTCGGTGTGGCTGAGCTCGGCGACGATCATGCCGCGCTGCGGCACCACCTCGATCAGGCCCTCGGCGGCGAGTGTGTGCAGGGCCTCGCGCAGGGGGATGCGGCTGACCTCCAGCTCGGTCGCGAGCTTCTCCTGCACCAGGCGGGTGCCCGGGAGCAGTCCGCCGTCACGGATGGCCGTGCGCAGGCGTTCGGCGATGACGCCGGCGCTGTTGCTTGTGCTGCTGGGGGTCCGGGCTGCTCGGGTCACGTCGTCACTCTATCCCTTGTGCTTCCACGCAGCGACTGTATACATTCGCCACTCGTTCACGCCGAATGTATACAGCCACTGCGGCCCACACGTTCGCGCCATGCCGCCACGCCACCAGAAAGGGCTGCCGGATGTCACGTGCCATCGACGTCGCCGTCATCGGAGGAGGGCTGCTCGGGCTCGCCACGGCCCGGGCGCTGCTGCGCGCCAGGCCCGGCCTCTCCGTCACGGTCCTGGAGAAGGAGGGGCACTGGGGTGCCCACCAGTCCGGGCACAACAGCAACGTGATCCACAGCGGCCTGTACTACGCGCCCGGGTCTCTCAAGGCCCGGCTCGCCCGGGCCGGCGGCGAGGAGATGATCCGGTACTGCCAGCAGCACGAGGTGCCCGTCAAGCGCACCGGCAAGCTCGTGGTGGCCACGTCCACGGCCCAACTGCGCGGTCTTGACGCGCTCGCGGAGCGCGGGCGGGCCAACGGCGTGACCGTGCGGCGACTGAGCAGGGGCGAGTTCGCCGAGCGGGAGCCGCACGTCTTCGGGGTGGCCGCGCTGTCCGTCGCGGACACCGCGATGACCGACTTCGGCCAGGTGTGCCGCGCGCTCGCCGCCGAGCTGACCGGACTCGGCGCCGAACTGCGCACGCACTCGCCGGCCCTGTCCTTCGACACCGCGGGCGACCGGACCGTGATCCACACGCCCCGCGAGGAGCTGCGGGCCCGGATCCTCGTCAACTGCGCCGGGCTCCACAGCGACAAGATCGCGGCGGCCGCCGGTGACCGCCCGACGGTGCGGATCATGCCCTTCCGGGGGGAGTACGCGGAGATCAGGCCGGGGCTCCGGGGGCTGATCAACAACCCGGTGTACCCCGTGCCCGACCCCGAGCTGCCCTTCCTCGGCGTGCACATCACCCCCATGCTCGACGGCACGGTCCATGTGGGCCCCAACGCCGTGCCGGCGCTGGCCCGGGAGGGCTACCGCTGGCGCGATGTCGAACCCCGTCTGCTGGGCGAACTGCTGCGGGACCCGGCCCTGCGCGGTCTCGCACGGCGCTTCTGGCGACACGGGGTCACCGAGATCACCCGCTCCCTGGTCTGGCCCCTGTTCGTCCGCGAAGTCCGCCGCCTGGTCCCGGCGATCGAGAGCCGGGACATGCGACGGCACGGCAGCGGCGTACGCGCACAGGCGGTCACGGCGGACGGGCGACTCGTCGACGACTTCATCATCGACCGCACCCCGCGTGCCGTCCACGTACTCAACGCGCCGTCCCCCGCGGCCACGTCGAGCCTCCACATCGGGAGCAGGATCGCGGCCGATGTGTTCGAACAGCTCGGTCACGAGGAGGCGGCCCGGGCCGCACGCGAAGAGTCCGCCGCGACCTGACCGTCCCTTCCTGACCGACGCAGACTCCGCCCCCCACTTCCCTTTCCCTGCTCCACCCCGCTCTTTGCTCTTTCCAAGGTGATCGAGGACAGCACATGGCGAAGCACTCGCAGACAGACGCGCCGGACTCCGGACCTCCCCCCGCCACCGCCCGCCGCCGCGTCGCCACCGCCACCATCGTGGGTTCCGCGCTGGAGTGGTACGACTTCTATCTCTACGCCTCCATGGCCGCGTTGGTCTTCGGAAAGATCTTCTTTCCGCAGACCGACGACGCCGCCGGCACCATGGCCGCCTTCGCGACCTTCGCGGCGGGCTTCCTGGCCCGGCCGCTGGGCGGCATCCTGTTCGGTCACCTCGCCGACCGCATAGGCCGACGCAACGTACTGATCATCACCTTCGTGCTGATGGGCGTCTCCACCGGGCTGATCGGGCTGTTGCCCACGTACGACAGCATCGGCGTCGTCGCGCCCGTCGCCCTGGTGGTCCTGCGTATCCTCCAGGGACTCGGTTCCGGAGCCGAGTACGCCAGCGCCGCGGTGGTCGCCTACGAGCACGCCGACGAGAACCGGCGCGGTCGGCAGGGCGCCTGGCCGGCCCTGGGGCTCAATCTCGGACTGCTGCTGTCATCACTGACCGTCACGGTGCTCACCACCCTGGACGAGGAGGTGCTGCTGGACTGGGGCTGGCGCGTCCCGTTCGTCGCGAGCTTCGCCCTCGCGGGCGTGGGGCTGTGGGTGCGACGCCGGGTGCCGGAGTCGCCCGACTTCCAGCGCGACAGGAAGAAGGAGCAGGGCGCCGCCCCGCAGATGCCGTTCGTCACCCTGCTGCGCCAGCAGCGGCGCGGCCTCGCCGTGGTACTGGCCGTCTCGCTCGGCTACAACGCCCTCAGCTACATCTTCAAGACCTTCTCGCTGGCCTATCTCGCGGACTTCCAGGACGTCTCGGCGGGCGTCGGTGCGTTCGGCATCACCCTGGCCAGTGCCGCCGCCATCGTCTCCGTGCCGTTCTTCGGCTGGGCCAGCGACCGCTTCGGCAGCCGCAAGGTGCTCGCCGTCGGCGGCGTCGCGTCGGCGCTGTTCGCCTTCCCGTTCTTTATCCTGCTCGACACGCGGAACTCCGTGGTGATCTGGGTCTGTCTGATCATCGCGACGGGCGTGCTGGCACCCATGATGTTCGCCCCGCAAGGGGCCTTCCTCTCCCGCCAGTTCCCGGCGGACGTTCGGGTCAGCGGGGTCGGCACCGGACGGGAGATCGGCGCGGCGCTCTCGGGCGGTCTGGCCCCCTTGGCGGCCCTGGCCATCGTCGGCGCCAGCGCGACCAACGCCACGTGGGGCGTCTCCCTGATCCTCGTCGGCGCGGCCGTCGTGGTCGTGGTCGGTGCCGTCTTCGACGGGGGCGCCCGCCCGGCCCCGCCCGCCGCACCGCACGCCGACGGTGAGCCGGCTCCCCCACAGGCTCCGGAGCGGGCCGGGACTCCCGCGGGCCAGGCACACTGACCACGCGTACCCGCGGGTACGAGATCGGCCCGGGCCGCACGGTCCGGGCCGATCCTGTGCGCGGGGGCGGGGACCTCGTTCCCGCCTCCTCGCCGGGCCCGGCGAGAACACCGGCGCCACCCTGGACGCGATCACCAGCTACCTCGGCCCTCGGGAAGGGCTCGGGCTCCTCGTCCCCACGTCGGCACCCCGGGCCGACGGCCTACGGAGTGCCGGTGCAGGCGAGGTGGGTTCCCGCAGCGGCGGCAGCGGAAGAGGTGGGCCATCGGCCGCCGTACCCCGGGGTGCCGCGCCTGGCAGGACCCCCGGTGGCTCTTCCACTGCGTGACGGGGCGGCCTACCTGGGTCCGGCCCGGCGCCGCCGAGCTCGCCGGTCACCCGGACGCGCTCCAGGCGTTGCGGAGCGAGATCGAGAGCTGGGGCTGGCCGACCGGGGAGCCCCAGGCACTGGCCGGCGGTGACATGGGCGTCGCCCCTCTCGGCCGCCCGGCCGTCCGCGGTACACCACGGGCACAGCGGTCCACGGCGCTTCGGCCGACGATGGCGCCAACGTCGGCCAGGGGAGCTACCAGAGCGGCACCAACCGGCACTGGCACCTGGAGGACACCGGCAACGGCACCAAAGTGAACCATGTGAACAGCGGCCAAGCCCTCGACGTGGACCGGCAACAGACCCAGGGCGGCGCGAACGTCCTCCAGTGGCCCTACGTCCCATCCCCCGCACGGGGGGATGGAGCTCGTGTTGGTCGCGTCCCTTCTCTCGAACGATTTCCGCGAAGGTGGGGAGACGCTGAGCTCGTTCTCTGTCGATCAAGATCGGCCAGGTCTGCCGATATCTCTGCGCTGGCGCACAGGATCACCTTCGAGGTCAGCTGCGCGTCACAGAACGAGACGTCTCAACCGCCGGTCCGAAGGGAATCCGGACCGGCCACCATCGGACCGGTAGACAAAGGACAAGCTGAGCTTGTCTTCCCACCTCCGCGCCGTGTTCAGCCTGTGACCGACCTCATGACGCGTAACCTATGGGTTACGCTTTTGGTGTGGACGACCTGAGCGAGGTGGCCGACGCCATCGCCGATCCGGTGCGCCGGGAGATCTTGATGATGTTGCGCCGCACCCCGCTGACGGCAGGCGACATTGCCGCCCGGTTCGCCATCAGCCGACCCGCGGTCAGCCGTCACCTGCGCGTGCTGCGGGAGAGCGGCCTGGTCCGGGACGAGCAGATCGGACGCCATCGGCGTTACTCACTCATCCGTCCCCGGCTGGGTGAGCTCGCCGCCTGGCTCGCCCAGTTCGACACCCCGCGTGTCGACTGGTCGCAGCGGCTGGCCGCGTTGGAGATGGAGGTTCACCGCACTCGACGAGACCGCAATCGGGCTGAGCCCGCTGCCGATCAGCACACCGCGCGCCAATCCAAGGAGGACACGGCATGACCCTTGAGCCCACCGGACAGCTCATCCCCACGCCGACGGGGCACGACCTGATCCTTACCCGCAGCTACCGCGCCTCCGCCGACGATGTCTGGGCGAGTGTCACCGAGCCGGAACGCACCGCCCGCTGGTTCGGCCCGTGGCGCGGCCGGGCGGCGGTCGGCCTCACCGTCGAGGTGCAGATGGTGTTCGAGGAGTCGGCGCCCTGGTGCGCACTGCGGATCGAAGCGTGCGAACCGCCGCGCCGACTCGCCGTCTCGATGGAGGACGAGGCCGGATCCTGGTCGATGGAACTGCTGCTGGCCGAGAACGACGGCACCACCGAACTCCGGCTGGTCCATCACCTCGCCTCCACCGAGCAGCTCGGCCAGACCGGCCCGGGCTGGGAGTACTACCTGGACATGCTCACCGCCGCACGGACGCGCGGGCCACGGCCCGACTTCGAGGACTACTACCCCGCGCAGAAGGCATACTTCGAGTCCTTGACAAACTAGGGCTCTCACCTGGGTGTTCGCCGGACAGCAGGGCGGTCTTCATCTGATTCATGTGCTCCGACCCAGGTGCACCGATCCTCTGGCATCAGGGCCGGTGCGGGCCCGGGGGCCGCCGTACTGACGGTGTTGCGGGTTGACGTGACGTCAGGTGGATCGAGGCGGACGGTGGACCAGCCGACAGGACATCCCGGTGGGCAGCAGGACCGGCCCGTGGCTGGCTCCGACCTGGTGGAGATCGGGCACCTCCAGGTCGTACTCGGCGGCCAGGTGTGCTGCGGCGAGCAGCAGGATGCTGAGTCCGAGCTGGGTGCCGAGGCAGCCACGGGGGCCCATGCTGAAGGGAAGGTAGGCGTGGGGGGCGTGGGGGCGGTGGCTGGTGCTCCAGCGACCGGGATCGAACCGGTTCGGGTGCTTCCACCAGCGTGGGTCGTGGTGCAGCAGATAGGGGCTGAACATCACGGCAGTGCCGGCCGGAAGACGTGCCTGGCCCAGCCGGATGTCGGTGATGGTGTCGCGGCCCAGCAGCCAGGCGGGAGGGTGAACCCTCAGGACTTCCTGGACGAAGCTCCGGGTGTACGGCAGGACCTGCTCAGGTGTGGCGCAGAGGATATCGGGGTCGCTGGCAGCGGCCTCGCCGCGGATACGTTCACGGGCTTGGGGGTGGGCAGCCAGGTGATACAGCAGCCAGCACCATGAACCTCCCATGGTGCCTATGGCGCCCAGTGCGCTCATTCCCACAGCGGCATGAGCGATGTCGGCGGGTACGGGATCGGGGTCGTCGCGCAATATCTGCAGCAAGGTAGTGGGCTGGTCGCCGTCCGGGCGGGGAGAGTCGTCCTGCAGCATCAGCGTGATCTGGTCCCTGAGGCGTTGATCGGCGGCTTCCACCCGGTGCCGCAGTCGGCTCGGCCACCAGCTGGGTACCCGGCCGACCGAGGTGGTGGGGGAGATCTGCAGGAAGGCGTCGAGGTAGGCGTCTTGCAACTGCGGTGATGGACAGGGAGCGTACAACGGCAGCATCGCCCGTACGCTGATCCTCCACGCCTCCTCGGCCGGGTCGAACCAGTGCCCCGCCAGCGCGCGCAGATCCTCTGCCATCATCTGCTTGACCAGTGCGAGGCGTCGTGGGAGCGCGGTCGGCTGCAGTACCGACAGGGCCCTTTGACGTGCCAGCATCCACCGCTGGGTCTCGCGCTCTGTGGGAAAGCGCCTTCCCCGTAACGGATTTGCGTTGGGAACCGAGTCGCGGTTGGTACGCACGAGCACCTGGTGGATCAGCTCGGGGTCGTTGACCACGACCACGTCGGTATCAAATCGGAACACGTCCCCGTACCGCTGGCTACACCCCGTCAGGTACCCGGCGGGATCGGCCTCGTACGCCTTGAGATGGCGTGCGAAGAGCCCACCTCGGGGGCCTGGGATGTCTGCGGCTGACGCTCGGTCGACCACCATGTCTGCCCTCGTGTCTTCGCCCCGGGATCCACCGTCCCTGTTCGCCTGTGGCACTTCCGGCGGACCAGGTGGACGCCCACCGCCGAAGTCCTCACAACGGTCGCGGTGTCGGAAGCGCCTCGCGGGCTCCCGACACCGCGACCTCAGTCTCTACCGGACCCGGTAAGGTTCGTAGCGGCCGGGCATCTGTCCGCGGTGAGTACCCAGCATTCGCTTGATCAGCCTCTTCATGACCGTGACCTCCTCCTGGCGTGGTCTCGGGGCGACGGGTACCTCGTTTTGTGCTGTTGCCTTGTTGGGGCCACCCGGGGTGACGTGTCACCTCTTCCCTCAGTTCCTCATCCGGAGGAACGAAGAGTCAGGCGTCGCGCACAGGGTGACAGCCGCGTCGGGAACCGCGGCCGCCTCTTCCCCACGCCACCACTACCACCCCCGTCGACATCCACGATGAGGTGTACCGGTGGGCCAGTCAAGGGAGGCGCGTTGCGGCGCATATTCTCGTCAGCTGCATGCCACCTGGCAGGCGGAGATCACCGACGCGCTGGTGGAGCTGCTGGTCGCCCTGCCCCACCAGGCGACCCCTGCGGCCGCGCCGCCAGCCCGGTACGAGGCGGAGAACAGGGAGCTGTTCTTCGGCCGTGATGATGTGGTCAATGAGCTCGTCGGGCTGTTGTCGGCGCAACGGGTCGTGGTGGTTACCGGGGCGTCGGGGAGCGGGAAGTCGTCGCTGTTGCGCGCGGGGCTCCTTCCTCGTCTCCGGGAACGGGCGGGGGACGGGTTCGCCGTGGCCGGTATCAGGATTCTCACGCCCGGTCCGCAGCCTGCGGCCGCTTACGCGTCCCTCCTGGCTCCCGCGTCCTCCTCCCAGGAGGCGGACGGCGAGATGGGTGATGTGGTGGTCGCGGTGGACCAGTTCGAGGAGGTTTTCACGCTGTGCCGGGATGGCGCGGAGCGCGAGCGGTTTCTTGACCTGCTGCTGGCTGCGCGTGATCCGGACCGTCGGCTGCGGGTGGTGATCGCGGTGCGGGCGGACTTCTATGGCCGCTGCGCGGAGCATCCTCGTCTCATCACCGCGTTACGCGAAGGGCATCTGGTGGTCGGGGCGATGAGTTTGACCGAGCTGCGCCTCGCGGTGGTGGGCCCGGCCCGCGCGGCCGGGCTGATCGTGGAACGGGAGCTCACAGCACGGTGCATGGCAGGAGCGCGCGGGGGGTGCAACGCGTCGTGCGTTCCCCGGCCGGGCTTGGTCCCCTCCACGGGCGCGAGGACCGGGCAATTCCCGGCGTGGCCGTCCGGTCGTCGGCACAGACGCGGCGGCGGACGATCCAGCGGGTGGGCCGGGAGCCGGGTCGGCGCCGTGTCCGCGACATCGCCGGGCCCGTGCCACCCGAGGTGGAGGTGCGGCGCCCCGGGCGGGGACCTGCGGATGTCCTCACTCCGTCCGGCTCGCCTTCCGCAGCCGCCGTCTGACAGTCAGTGTGTTCGGGGAGGACCCGGACGGCGGGAGGACGAAGCCGACCTCGGCGCCGCCGCCGTCGGCCTCCGTCGCGAACACCGTGCCCCCGTCAGCCGTGACGCTGTCGTGCACGATGGCCAGACCGAGCCCGGACCCGGGGGTGGCCTGGGTGCGCGAGCCCCGGTAGAAGCGGTCGAAGACGGCGTCGCGGTCGGCCGGCTCGATGCCGGGACCCCTGTCGCGTACGGACAGTCGGCAGCCTTTGACGTGCAGGGCGACCGGGGTGTCCTGCGGGCTGAACTTGACCGCGTTGCTCAGGAGGTTGTCGACACAGCGCTGGAGCGCCCGGGGCCTGGCCCGTACCGGAACGGGCTCTTCGGCGGTGACGGTGACGGTGCGGCCGGTACGGGCGCGGTGGCGGAGCGCGGTCTCCTCGGCGAGGACCGTCAGATCGACGGTGACCGGGGCCTCGTCGGTGTACCGGTCGGTGGCCAGTTCGACGAGTTCGCACACCAGGTCGTCGAGGGCGGCCGCCTCGGTGACCAGGGTGGTCAGGATCTGTTCCTCGTCCTCGGCGGCGAGTCTGCCGCGGCCGCGTTGCAGGAGTTCGGCGCTGCCGCGTACCGAGGTGAGCGGGGTGCGCAGTTCGTGGCTGGCGTCCTGGACGAGCCGGTGCTGCTGCTCCCGGGAGCGGCGCAGTGCCGTGAGCATCGAGGCGAAGCTCCGGGTGAGCTGGCCCACCTCGTCGGAACCGGCCGGAGGCAGATCGGTGGAGAGATCCTGGGTGGCCGTGATGCGCGCGGTGGTACGGGCGAGGTTGCGGACCGGCCGCAGAATACGGCCCAGAGCGAACCAGCTCAGCAGGGCGGACAGGGCGAGCGCGGCGGCGGTCGTGCCCGTGATGCGCCACAGGAACGCGTCGTCGACGCGGGCGGCGCCCTCGTGGCTCTGCGCCACCATGACCGCGCCCCCGTGGGGCAGCGGCCGGGTGAGGATGACGTAATCGGTTCCGTCGATGACGACGTCCGCCATGTGTCCGCCCTGCCCGGTCCGGGCGACCTTCAGGGCGGATGCCGAGACCGGGATGCGCGGGCCGGAAGGGGTGAGGCGGCGCACCGTGCCTCGGTCGGACAGGATCTGATCCGCCATGCCCTGCCGGGGTGGCGGTGTCAGGCCGGCGGCGACCAAGGTATGGACGCTGTGCATGCGGTCCTCCAGGCCGCGTTCGAGTTCGTTGTCGACAAGCTCGCTGACACCTCGGTACGACATGACGGCGGCGAGGGCCATGGCGAGCGCGGCGGCGGCGACGACGACTGCGGTGATCTTGCTACGGAGCATGACGCGTCCCGGACGGTTCGCGCCGACTGCCGGACGGTCCGCACGGGTCGCCGTACGGTCGCGCCGGGTGGCGTCCGGCAGCGCGTGCGTCGGCGGCGTGGCGCGGTCGGGACGCACCTGGGCCGCTCGCTCAGCGCCGGGCCGCGCACCGGACGTGCGCGCCATCAGCAGGACCGCGCGGTGTAGCCGACGCCACGTACCGTGTGGATCAGCCGGGGCTCGCCGCCCTGTTCGGTCTTCTGGCGGAGGTAGCCGATGTAGACGTCCAGGGAGCGGGAGGTGGTGTCGAAGTCGTAGCCCCAGATGCTCTCGTATATCTGGGAGCGGGTGAGCACCACGCCCGGATGGCAGAGAAGGAGCTCCAGTACGTCGAACTCGGTTTTGGTGAGGTCGAGTTGGCGTGCGCCGCGGAACGCCAGTCGCGCCTCGGGGTCCAGGGTGAGGTCCGCGACCGCCGGTGCTCCGCCCGTCCCGGCCGGCTCGGTGCGGCGCAGTAGCGCTCGTATCCGCGCGAAGAGCTCCTCGGTGGCGAACGGCTTGGCCAGGTAGTCGTCGGCCCCCGCGTCCAGCCCGGCCACCCGGTCGCCCACTTCGTGGCGTGCCGTCAGAACGAGTACGGGCAGCCGGTCGCCGCGCCTGCGCAGCATCCTGCACAGGCCCAGACCGTCCAGGTTCGGCATGACCACATCCAGCACCGCCACGTCCGGCCGCTCCCGTTCGAGGAGTCCCAGGGCCTCCAGTCCGTCGGCGGCCAGCAGCACCTCGTAGCCCTCGAAGCGCAGCAGCTGGTCCAGGGTGCTGCGCACTCCGGGATCGTCCTCGGCGACGAGCACCGTGCGGGGGTGCTCCATTGCGGCTCTCATGTGATCATCTTCGCCGGTGGCGGGCCCGGGCCTGGCGCCGGCCCGCTCGTACGGCCGGCTGCCCGCCCGGGGTTCCACGGTCACATGTCCACAGGATCGACCGTGATCGGAGCCAGGCCGCGCAGACAGGATGTGTCGCCGGGGCCGCCGGTGCGCAGAAAGCGGGTGGAGACGCCGGTGACACAGCCGGTCGGCTCCCACTCCGGGACGTGACCGGTGTTGATCACCGAGAGGAAGCCGCTGCCGCGGAACTGCCGTGCGGCCCGCGCCCCGTTCGCGTCGGGGGTGTTGGCGTCGAGGTCGCCGGAGAGCACGAGGACCGGTACGTCGGGCAGCTTCGGGTGTGTGGGCTGCGGGTCGGGCGCGGTGTTCTCGCGCGGCCAGTCGACGCAGACGTCCCCGCCGTCCGTGGGTCCCTCGTTGAAACCCTCGGCACTGAACGCGCCGTACTCGCCGCGGTCCGCTCCCGCCAGTGCGGCCCGGTACTGGTGCCACCGCGCGGGCAGCGTCGCCTTGGCCGACCAGGGCTTGCGGTAGTCGTTGCACACGACACCGATGTACGGGGCCTGGTCCTCCGGACCGCCGGACGCGCCATCCTCCTGGACCAGCGTGCGCAGCGCCGACACGTCGCCGTGGGCGAACCGGTTCAGCGCCCGGGGCAGCCGTCCCAGCAGCGAAGGCTCGCCCGGGGCCGCCCCGACCTCGCGGCTGGCCGCCTCGTACAGCAGGTTGGCGAGCTTCCCCTCGGTGAACCGTACGGTGTACGTGCCGTGTCCGGTGGTGACCGGGACGGTCATCGGGCGGTCCCGCAGCCGCGCGGCGGCGGTCGCGAGGTCCCGTACCGCCTGCTCCCCGTCGCAAGCGACCGGGACGCTGCGCTCGCACACCCGGCGCAGAGTCGTGGAGACAGCCTGGGCCTGGGGGCGGCCCAGCGGGTCGAAGGCGAGGGGGTAGGCACCCGACGCCACGATCGAGCGGACCCGCTCCGGATGCCGGGAGGCGTAAACAGGCATCAGATACGTGCCGTACGACAGCCCGTACAGGGAGAGTTGGGGCACGCCGAGGCGGGCGCGTACGGCGTCGATGTCGTCGGCGGTGGCCGCGCTGGTGTACGCGGCGGCCTTGGGCCCGAGGTTCGCGGCACACCGTTTCACGGCGGCGCGCTGCTGGGCGCGGGTGCCGAAGCGGTACTCGGCGTCGGTCACCCCGCAGGGGATCCGCTCGGAGCGGCCGGTGCCGCGCGGGTCGACGAGGAGGAGATCGTGGTCCTTGAGCAGGTCGCCGAGTACGTGTCCGAGGGTCGGGGCCCGTCCGATGGCGGCCTCACCGGGACCTCCGGTGTTGACGGCCACGGTGCCCTTGGCGGCGCCGGGCGCACTGTGCCGTACGACCGCGTAGCTCACCTTGACCTTCCCCAGCGCAGACGTGCCCGCGACCAGCGGACGGTCCAGCGTGTCGCAGTCGACCCGGTGCCCGGGGACGGTGGGGCACCACGCCGGGGCGGTCGCGGCCCGAGGCGCGGAGGGAGCCGCCGAAGCCGCCGGTCCGCCCACGGGCGGGGTGGCCGCAACGGTTGCCAGCAGCGCCGTGACGGCGACGGCCGGCCCCACCCGCCGGGCCCCTCTGTCGTTCCTGTGCGTCATGTCCACTCCCTGTGTGCGCTCCGGCGAGGCCGTTCCCCGCCGCCCTTCGCTCGGCTGCGGGAACGACATTGCCGGACGTGTTTCACAGCGACGGCAGAGCGATGACAGAGCCACGTAAGAACGCGGAGGGACGGTGGGAGCACCGGTTCCGCTCCCGGCTCCCGCAGTCGTCCGTATGGCCGCATGACCGCTTCGGGCGACGAGGCCGACAGACCGTCACGATCCGTGCCGAGGTCCTCAGCCCCCTCACCTGAACAGGTGTGCACCTGCGCGACCCTCGGGGGCCCTGGTCGGCGAGGACGGTGAGGGAGCGGGCCTGTTCATGGGGCGGCACGGCCCCGTGTGCCTGGATGAGCGCACCCTGTCTCCCCCGGAGCGGAACTCCTCCGCGCACGCCAATCGGGCGACGTGAGCCTCTCGCCATGACCTTGGACGAAGGACGCCTGCTGGCTCTGGAGATCGACGCGAACTACGGCCTCGTTCCGGGACCGGACTCCTTTCCCACAGTCCCGCGAGATCCTTCCCTGCTCGCGGTGTGGGCATGGTCCCCCCCACGGACGCCTTCTGGCACTCGCGCTCCCCGGCCCCATAGGCGGACGGGAGCAGGAGTACAGCCCCGGCCGGCTACCCGACGCCCTGCGCTGTCCGGTCGCGCCCGTCGGCGACCGGTCGGTGTCCGTCGAGGGCGGCCCGTGTTTCGTCTTCCCGGACCATCTCGTCGCCCCAGACCCGGCCCCACTGCCCATCATCGACTCCGGCCCCGATGGCCGACGCGCCGCCGGGCATCGTCGTGACCGGCCCGCCACCTGGGAGCCCGGCGAGTGGAACGACCTGATCAGCGGGCGCATGGGCGAGTGGGCCATGGCGATCGGAGCCAATGTGTCGTCCGGCCAGCCTCCCTGGATTTCTCCAGATCCTCATTTCCCCGCGTGCAGGATCCCGTCAACTGATCCCGTTTGATTGATATGCGCCTCACCCTGAATTCCGCGCGGGGCAAGCACCTGTGACGTTGAGACTTCTGCCAGGTCAGGGTGTCCATCGGTGGCTGCCCAGCGTATGGCGGACGGGAGAGCACGGCGTGATCGCGAGATTCTCGTACGTGCTCCTCCCATCATTACGATCTACCGAAACCGTCCCCGCGCGGAACGGCGGTTACCGGTCTATGGAGATGCGCGGCAGGCTGTTACATTCTTGCAGCCACTCATGACCCGGGGAGATTGCGCGAGTTTCCGTTGTCGACGCCATCCATGACAGCACCGAGAAATCTGTCCAGGATCCGCTCGACCAGATCGCCCCGGCCAACTCACCGGACAGCGCGGACGCACCACCCCCGTCACTCGCATGACGGCTCCGGAACCCCAGCCCGGCCCGCACTCCCCACCCCTCGACCAGCCCAGCCCCCACCCACCGGACGACACGAGGGGGTTGTCGAGGAGGCGGACACCGTGCGGGAGCCGAGGGAATCGGATCCCTCCCCTCCTGGCGTCGCGGCAGCCTGGCCGTCATCTCTCGAAAGGGCTGAGTGTTGTTGACCATCCTTTCCCACGCCGGCAGACGGCGTTGGACCGCCGTGGTCGTATCGGCCGCCCTGGGTGCCTCCCTGCTCTCCGCGATCGAGGGGACCGGTGCCGCCGCGTCCGCTCCGGCGCCGATGGCGGGGTCCGGCGCCCTGCCTCAGGGCCCCGCGCAGGACGTTCCGTCGGCGCTGCTCGCCGCGAGGCTGGGCAAGGAGCGGGTCGAGGTCCTCGATATGCGCTCCGAGACCTCGACGACCTGGGCCGATCCCCGAGGGACCTTGACCACGGAGGTGGGCCTGGGGCCGGTTCGGGTGAAGAAGGGCACGGGCTGGGTGCCGGTGGATCCCACCCTGGTGCGGGGCGCCGATGGCGGGGTCCGGCCCCGGGCGTCGACCGCGGACATCGCCTTCTCGGGCGGCGGAACGCCCCCATCGCCCCGCACCGCCGCCCCCATGGGACCCCTGGGTGGGGATCCGGCCGCCCCACGGCAGCGGTTGGCCTCGGTGGGGGACGAGGGCAAGGCGGTGGCGCTCGGCTGGAAGGGCGCGCTGCCCGTGCCCGTACTCAGCGGAACGAAGGCCACGTACCGGGAGGTCCGGCCCGGGATCGACCTCGTCCTGGAGTCGATGCCGACCGGGATCGAGTACTTCGTGGTCGTCAAGAACCACCGTGCGGCGGACGCCGCGAGAACGATCGAGCTGCCCGTCGACGCCCAGGGCCTCACGCCCCGCAAGGCGGCGTCCGGCGGGCTTGAGTTCACCGACGCGGCGGGCAAGGTCAGGGGCCGGATGCCGGCCGCCGTGATGTGGGACGCGGCGGTCGACCCGATCACCAAGGAACACCGGCGGCGGGCACCGGTGGACATGCGCTGGCGGCAGCGGGGCGACAGCGGCCTCACGGTGACGCTCACCCCGGACCGTAAGCTGCTGCGCGATCCGAAGGCGACGTTTCCGATCACCATCGACCCGGTGATCGAGTGGGGTCTGTCCTTCGACACGTTCGTCCAGCAGGGTACGGAGTGGAACAAGGACAACTCCGACGACCGCGACCTGAAGATCGGCAACAACGGCCTGGGGCAGATCGCCCGGACCTTCATGTTCTTCCGGCTCCCCACGGACCTGTGGGGCAAGCACATCCGCAACGCCCGGGTGTTCATGAACAACTACCACTCGGCGACCTGCGTCCCGCAGCCGTGGGAGATGTACGTCTCCGGGGTGCCCGACCGCACCTCCCGCTGGTCCAACCAGCCCGCGCTGTACGGGCTCGCCGCGGCGGGCACCATGACCAAGGACAAGGACACCGACGACGCCCACCAGTGCGACTCGGACAACGCCTGGATCAGCGCCGATGTCACCGGGACCCTCCAGGGCGTCCTGGACCAGCGCTGGACCACCCTCTCGCTGGGCATGAAGGCCGGGAACGAGGCCACCGTCGACGGGTGGAAGCGCTTCCACTCCGGCAACACCAACGCCTACCCGAAGATGAACATCGTCTGGAACTCCTACCCGGACGTCAGCGACCTGCGGGTCGCACCCGTGGGCACGGTCGGCAACGGCCAGCCCGGCAACCCCGCGTACACCTCCTCGCCGCGCCCCACCGCCTCCTTCACCGTCAACGACGCGGACGGCGGACTCGTCCAGTCGATCGTCGAGGTCCGCGACGACCAGGGCACCATCAAGCGGTTCGTCCTGGGGTACGTTCCCGCCGGCTCCCGTCAGCACTGGCAGGTGCCCGAGGGCCTGCTCAAGGAGGGCCGCGGCTACGGGATCCGGGTCAACGTCGCCGACGGCACCACCTGGGCCCGCGGCTGGACCGCATGGTTCGACGGCATCACCGACACCGCGCCCCCCAGCGCGCCGGGGGTCACCTCCACCGACTACCCGAAGGGCAAGTGGGTCAAGGGGGCGGGCCAGACCGGGGCATTCACCCTCACCCCGCCCGCCGGGGAGCAGATCGCCCTGGAGTGGTCGCTCGACGGCGCCGTCTGGACCCGGGTCGCCACCGGCGGCACCACCGCCCCGGTGACGGCTCGGGTCACCCCGCCCACCGCGGGCACCCATACCCTCCAGGTCCGCTCCGTCGACCGGGCGGAGAACACCTCCGAGGCCGCGGCCTACCGGTTCCACGCGGGCGCGGGCGGCATCACCAGCCTGACCGGCGGCCAGCGCACCGCCGCCCGGCTGCCGCTGGCCGCCGAGGGCGACGCGTCGAGGTACACGGCCGTGGCCTTCTCCTGGCGCCGCTCGGACGCCGACGCCTGGGCGCCGGTCCCCCCGGCCCATGTCACCCAGGGCGGCCAGCCCCTGGCCGCGTGGCCGGTCGCGCTCAGCGACGGCACCAGCCCCCGGCTCGCCTGGAATGCCACGACCACGGTGGACCCCGGCGGCCCGGTCCAGATCCGCGCCGACTTCACCGGCCCCGGCGCCGCCGCCTCCAGCGACGTGCTCCGCGCGGTCGTCGACCGTACGGCGGACGGCGCGACGAGCACGAGCGTCGGCCCCGGATCGCTGAACCTGCTCACCGGCGCCTACCGGCTCGGCGGCGTGGACGCCACCGCCTTCGGCGTCTCCGTCAGCCGCACGGCCACCTCACGTCTCCCGGACGCGCACGGCCAGTTGGAGGGGCAGGCCGCCATCTTCGGGCGGGAGTGGGTCTCCGGGGTCCTGGCCGAACAGACCAATCCGCTCTACACGGCCGTCCGCCGGACCAGTGACACCTCCGTCGACGTGGACACCAAGGACGGCACCACGATCGGGTTCACCGCGAACGCGGCGGGCAACGGCTGGATCCCGGAGCCGGGCGCCGAGAACCTCACCCTCACGGGCTCGCTGACCGGCGGCTTCACCCTGGCCACCGACGACGGTGACATCGTCACCTTCGCCAAGGCCGACCCGGGCGCGGCGGCCTGGACGGTGAGCACCTCTCTCGCGGGCGGTCTGGAGCACTCCACGACCAAAGTCGTCTCCGAGAGCGTCGCCGAGGGCGGCAGGACCCTGGTGCGCCCCAAGCGGATCATCGCGGCGTCCAGCGCCGTCACCGCCGCCACCTGCGAGCTGGACCCGGCCCGGCGCGGCTGCCGGGTGCTGGAGTTCGACTACGCCCCCGCCACCACGGCCACCGGCCAGGCGCTGGGCGATGTCGCCGGTCAGGTGCGCGCCCTGCGACTGTGGGCCACCGCGCCGGGCGCGACCGCCTCGACTCCGGTGGGCATCGCCCGCTATCTGTACGACGAGCGGGGCAGGCTCCGTGAGGTGTGGGACCCCCGCGTCAGTCCGGCGCTGAAGACGGCGTACGCGTACGACGGCGCGGGCCGGGTCACCCAGCTCGGCCCGGCCGGGGAACTGCCGTGGACCTTCCGCTACGGCACGGCGGGCGGTTCCGCCGCCGCGGGCGAGGGCATGCTGCTCTCCGTCTCCCGCCCGACCCTGACCCCCGGCTCGGCCACCGAGACCAATGGCACGGCGACCACCTCGGTGGTCTACGGCGTACCGCTGACCGGCTCCGGCGCCCCGTACGACCTCGGTGCGCAGGCGGTGACGGCCTGGGGCCAGCGGGAGACGGCCACCGACGCCACGGCCGTCTTCCCCGCCGACCAGATACCGGACGGCGGTGACGGTTCCCGGCTCCCCGCCGACGCCTACGGCCGGGCCACGGTGACCTATCTGGACGCCTCCGGCCGGTCCGTCAACACGGCCCAGCCCGGCGGGCATATCTCCACCACCGAGTACCACGCCTCGGGCCGGACCGCGCGCGAACTCACCGCGGCCAACCGCGCCCTGGCACTGGGCACCGGCCCCGGCGCCCACGCCACCCTCACCGCACTGGGCATCTCCGCCCTGTCCACGGCGGAACGGGCCCGGCAGCTCTCCACCCAGCACACCTACGACGCCGACGGCACCCGTGAGCTGGAGACCCTCGGGCCGCTGCGCACCGTGGCACTGACCCACCACCTGGTCGACGGCGCGACCACCATCGCCACGGCGGGCGCCCGCGTCCCCGCCCGGGCGCGTACGGTCCTGGAGTACGACGCGGGGCGGCCCACCGACGGCAGCGCCGTCCTGAGTGACGCGGTGACCCGGACGACCACGGGCGCGCAGCCACGCTCCCACCCGGCGCTCCTCGCCGACCGCCGGGTCACGGCGACCGCCTACGACTGGGCGAAAGGGCTGGCCACCAGCACCACTCAGGACCCCGGCGGGCTCGCGCTGACCAAGACCACCTCGTACGACGCCGCGGGACAGGTCACCAGAACCACCCTGCCCGCGTCCAACGGCTCCGACGCGGGCGCCACGGTCACCGCCTACTACAGCGGTGGCGGGTCCGGGCCGTGCGGCGGGCGACCCGAGTGGGCCGGCGAGATCTGCGCCACCGGTCCCGCGGGCACCATCGCCGGGGGCGGCCCCAACCCCGACCAGCTCGTCTCCAAGACCTTCGAGTACGGACTCCTCGGCCAGATCACGAAAACCGCCGAGAGCGCGAACGGCGTCACGCGCACCACGGTCCGCGAGCACGACGCGAGCGGCCGCGACACCGCCGTCTCCGTGACCGGCGGCATCGGCGCACCCGTGCCGACGGTGACCACGGCCTACTCCCCCGAGACCGGCCGGACGATCGCGACCACGACCGGATCCGACTCGATCACCCGCGTCTTCGACCGGCTCGGACGCCAGATCTCCTACCGCGACGCCGACGGCGCCACCACGACCACGCGCTACGACCAGCTGGACCGCCCCACCACGGTCACCGACAGCGCGCCGTCGACCACCAGCTACACCTACGACACCGCCATCGACCCCCGCGGCACGGCCACCTCGGTCGCCGACTCGGACGCGGGCACCTTCACCGTACGCCGCGACGCCGACGGGGGCCTGCTCGTCCAGGGCCTGCCGGGCGGCCACACCATGCGCCAGAGCCTCGACCCGACCGGCGTCCCCGTCACTCGTACGTACACGCGCGACGCCGACGGCGTCCCGCTCTCCGCCGACGCGGTCGCCCCCACCGTCCACGGCGAATGGGGCGACCGCGCCCTCACCACCGGTCGCTCGGTGTCCCAGACATACGCCTACGACCAGGTCGGCCGTCTCACCCGGGCCACCGACACCGTCGCGGACGTCTGTGTCACCCGCGCCTACGGCTACGACCGCAACAGCAACCGCGTCAGCCGGTCCACGGCCACGGCCCAGACCGGGGAGCTGTGCGAGACGGCGACCCCGACGACCTCCCACCACACCTACGACAGCGCCGACCGCCTCACCGACCCCGGCCACACCTACGACGCCTTCGGCCGTACGCTCGCCCAGCCCGGCGGTGTCAGCACCGGCTACTACGCGGACGACCGGGTACAGACCCAGGCCAAGGGGGCGCACCGGCAGACCTGGACGCTGGACCCGGGGATGCGCCCGCGCGCCTGGACCACGGAAGGGGGCCAGGGCGGATCCGGACTCCACCACTACGGCGACGACACGGACAACCCGCGCTGGACCGTGGAGAACACGGCCAGCGGCGCGGTACTGCGCAACATCATCGCCCCCAGCGGTGAACTCGGCGCCCTCACCACCGGCCCCGGCAGCACCGCGCTGACCCTGGCCGACCTGCACGGCGACATCACGGTCACCCTCCCCCTGGGCGGCACGGCCACGCCGGAGGTGCGGGAGTACGACGAGTTCGGCACGACGACGGCGGGCCCCGCCACCCGCTACGGCTGGCACGGCGCCCGGCTGCGCTCCGCCGGGACCCCGACCGGCCAGCTCCTGATGGGCGTGCGCCTCTACCAGCCCGCCACGGGCCGCTTCCTCCAGACGGACCCGGTCCTGTACGGCAGCGCCAACGCCTACGACTACGCCGACCAGAACCCGGTGACGAACCTGGACCCGACGGGCCTGTGGCGCGTGAGGTACGTGCGGAACTACACCAACCTCGGTGTGCGCTTCGACCGAAGGATCACCCAAGCCGTCGCCTGGGGTGGGAGCGCGGTCTGGCTGGCCTCGTTCCTGGCGCCCGTCTGGGGGCGGCTGATCCGTGCCACGATCAGCAGCGCGGTGGGCAACGCCTGGTACGCCCTCTATCGGGAGAGGTGCCTGTATGTGAACCTCTACTACTACCCCCGCTATCCGAAGTGGGGTAACACCCCCTGCTTCTGAACCAGGCGGGGGCCACCGCTCGGGCCGTCCCACGGCCTGAGCGGTGGCCGGGCCGGAGCCCTGGTGCCTCCCAGCCCTTCACCGATCACGGACTGACCTCCGGCGATGTCTCAGTCCACCTCGCCCCGTCCCGTACGACCATCATGGCCCTCCGCACAGGCGTCCGGCTGCCCAGCAGGGCCGCGCGGCACATGTGCGCGGCGGGCTCCCCGCACCGAGCGCGCTGGGCGGGCCCCGGCCCCGTGCAGCGGCGATCCGCGCGTGAGGGGCCTGCCGCGGCGGGCATCGGGGCGGGGCGGGCACGGCCCGCACTGGTAAAGTCGGAGGCACGCTCGTATACCGCCTGGGCCCGTGCCGGACAAGGTACGGGCCCAGGCCCGTACAGGGCACCGAAACGAGGAAGGACCCCATGAAGGCGAAGCCGCCGGCCTCCGGCCGCTCCGAAGCTGGCAGGTCCGACCGGGAGAGGGCCCCTCGGGGCGAGATCCCGCTGCCGGGGACACCGACGCCCGGCCTCCCGGCGGCCGGATCCTTCGCGGAACTGGCACTTCCGGTCGAGCTGGGGGAAGTGCTGACACGGCTCGGCGTACGGGACCCCTTCCCGATCCAGGCGGCCACCCTGCCGAGCGCACTGGCCGGCCGTGACATCCTCGGCCGCGCGCGGACCGGCTCGGGGAAGACGCTCGCCTTCGGACTGCCGCTCCTCGCGCGAACGGCGGGCCGGCGCGCCGAGGCGAAGCGCCCTCTCGCGCTGGTCCTGGTGCCGACACGGGAACTCGCGCAGCAGGTGAGCGAGGCACTGGCACCCTACGCGGAGGCGCTCGGGCTGCGGTCGGTGACCGTGGTCGGAGGGCTGGCGATCAACCGGCAGGTGGCGGCCCTCCGGGCGGGTGCCGAGGTCGTGGTGGCGACGCCGGGACGGCTGGCCGACCTCGTCGCCCGGCGGGACTGCCACCTGGACCAGGTGCGGATCGCGGTACTGGACGAGGCGGACCAGATGTGCGACATGGGTTTTCTGCCGCAGGTCTCGGAGGCTCTGGACCGGATACCCCCCGGCGGGCAGCGCATGCTGTTCTCCGCGACCCTCGACCGTAACGTCGATCACCTGGTCAGCCACTATCTGAGCGAGCCGGTGCTCGCCACGGTCGACCGGGCGGAGGGTTCGGTCGCGAAGATGGAGCACCATGTGCTCAACGTCCATCCCGCCGACAAGTACGCGACGGCTACCGAGATCGCGGCCCGCGACGGGCGGGTCCTGATGTTCCTGGACACCAAGCACGGCGTGGACCAGTTCACCCGCCATCTGCGGAGCAGCGGCATCCACGCCGGCGCTCTGCACAGCGGGAAGTCGCAGCCGCAGCGCACCCACACGCTGGCCCAGTTCAAGGACGGCGGGATCACGGTGCTGGTGGCCACCAACGTCGCCGCCCGCGGCATCCATATCGAGGACCTGGACCTCGTGGTGAACGTCGACCCGCCCGCCGACCCCAAGGACTACCTCCACCGCGGCGGGCGCACCGCGCGGGCCGGGGAGTCCGGCACCGTGGTCACGCTGGTCACCCCCGGCCAGCGCCGGGACGTGAACCGGATGATGTCGGACGCCGGAATCCGGCCCGTGATCACTCAGGTACGCTCCGGCGAGCAGAAGCTGACCAGCATCACCGGCGCGAAGCGGCCTCCGGTCCAGGACAAGGCGAAGACCGGCAACGCCGCCTTCCGGGGTCTGGGCACCCGTGCGGGCCGCCCGCCGAAGGAGTCCCGCAGGGCCGCGGAGGCACGCGCGATGGCGGAGGCCCGCAGGGCCGGCCGGGTGCGCAAGTCCTTCTGACGGGCGGTACGCGCCGCGGCGGTCGAAAGACACCAGCACACAAGGAGGCACCCACTGCCTCGCATCGAGTGGAGCGTTGGGGAGTGCGGATGGCGAACAGGGTCCATCAACCCCAGGAGGAAGCCGAGTTCGACTTCATCCTGGCGCGGGCGGACGTCCCGGTGCTCGCGTACTTCCACGGGGTGTGGCCCAAGGCCGCGGCGGCATGCAAGGAGATGGATCCCCTGGTCCGGGAGGTGGCCGACGCCTACCAGGGCCGGCTGATCGTCGTCAGGGCCGACATCGCACGGTGCCCCGGCCCCGTACGGCGGTACGGTGTCACCGGCGCGCCCTTCTTCGTCATGATCGACCGGAGCGAGGAGATCGCGGCCCACAGCGGTCCGATGGCGGGAACCGCGCTCAGGGAGTTCCTGGACACCCATCTGTGAGCAGGGCCGCGCACCGGCTGGTGCGGTTGTGCCAGCTGGCTGCCGCCAGGGCGAGGAGTCGTTGGGCGGTGTGGGCGAAGACTCCGGCCGGGGTTCTGCCTCCGTGTTGTTCCAGGCCGACCTGGCCCTTGAGGGTGTCGAAGACCGCCTCGATCCACTGATGTGAGCGGGCGAGGCGGCGGCCCTGGGCGGGGCTTGGGGCCACAGTGGCTTTCAGCGACCACGGGATCGCGCTGTGGGGCCGCTCTCGGGCCAGGCC
>NZ_JBHVHF010000004.1:0-75953 GCF_042800315.1 Streptomyces sp. NPDC057638 | reverse complement strand
GATGTGAACCATCACCGTCACGGGCGCTGAGCCGGGCCGCGCCCGTGACGGTCACGCGGGCTCCCGCGACGGGGTGCGGATCAGCGGATGAGCCGGTTGGCGGGCAGCAGGCTCATTCCAGCCGCGGCGAGCCCTGTGCCGACCGCCGCGGGAGCGGGTATCCCGCCCATGGCCGCGAGCGCTCCCATGGTTACGCCGGCCAGGACCGAGATCAGCCCGATCAGTGCGGCACGCTGAGTCAGCAGCGCCTCGTCGTGCCCGTCGTCCTCTGTCATATCCATCCCCCTCATTATTCTCACAGATATGCTGGCCTTTGTGCCTGGTCAGCGAACCGACTGCAGGAAGTCGCCGGTGTCGTTCACGACGAAGAACGACCAGCCGTTGCGGTTCGGCGCGACCTTGGGGTTGTACGCCTGGAGTACGGCCGCCGCCGCGCCGCTCGGCGACTTGTACCGGCCCGCGGCGGGCCCGGCGACGATTTCCAGGGAGCGCGTGGCGGGGTCGTACCGCCCATCCACGCGGTTTCCCTCGTAGACGACATGCACGGCCAGGGCGGCCTCCCCCGCCGCCCCGGGTGCGGGCGTCCCGGGGGAGCGGGGCTCGTGCTCGAAGTGCTCGACCAGGCGGCGTACCGCCGCTCCTTCGCTCACTGCCCAGGCCCGTGCCAGCAGCCTCACCCGCGCATGGGTGGCGTCGTCCAGCTCGATGGTCTTGCCCGTCGTTTCGCTCATGGAGGGAATGCTACAGCACATAGTGAGAATATGAGAATGGTGAGAGCGTTTCCTGTGTCGCTTCGGGACCGGTCATGCCTCCCTCGGCCAACCTCCCACCACGGCAGGGCTCCCTGCCCCACCCCGCCGCCTCCGGCTCCGTTCGCTGACGCGGTCCTGGGAGCCACGGGACGGGACTGCCTGCCTTCTGGACCTGCGCGCCGATACCCCGCCCCGGGCGCGGACCTGGCTCGGCACGCCGACCAGGACCCGCCTGACCGGCCCTCATCGCACCCGCGCCGACCATGCCGCCTACCCCTCGCCGACGGATCGCTCGCGGACTGGTTCGACGCCATCACCCCGGTCCGCGCCCTCCCCTCGGGACACAGCTCACCGTGACGCCGCCGCGGCACCTGTCCCGGTGACAGAACGACGACCGCGTTCTCATGGGGAAGAGCTCCGGCGGCCACACCGTATGACGGAACGCCGCTCTCCGCGGGCGAGCGCTGACGCGGACAGCCCGGAGCGCGAGCAGTGGGGGAGGGGCGGGCCGCCGGCCGACGGGCTCCAGCGGAGCCTGCCCGCGAGCCACTCCCCGGTGCGCCGACGGCCAGGACAGCCACCGCGGCGGACCCCGGCCCTGAACCGGCCTCCGGCCGGTTCGACCGTGCGGCCACCGCGGCCAGTGCGGCGGCCCGGCCCTCGGCGCGTCACCGCGCCACGGCGAACTGCCGTGACGCGGCGACCCGGTACGCGGGGGACCGGACACCTCCCCGGGCGATCCGGCCTGACCGGATGGGCGGGGGAGCGCTAGAGCGGGCGGAGCCTGAAACCCTGGTTGGCGTCGGTGCTGCAGCTGTACTGGATGATGTTCGCGCCGGCCGCTTCGTCGGCGTTCTGGACGTCGAAGCACCTGAGGTCAATGGTGTGGATCGTGGACAGACCGGTGCCGGCCGGGAAGGTCAGGAAGGTCTGGGTGAACCGGGGGAGCGTTCCGCACGGGTACTGGATGATCCGTGTCCCGTTGCCGCGCTTCGCACCCTCCAGGTCCAGACACAGGTTTCCGGCGGTGCGGATCTCCACGCCGCCGGAAACGGTGTTCACCCAGAACCGCTGGGCAGCGGAGGTGCTGTCGCAGTCGGCCTGGACGAGCGGCGCACCACTGTCCTGGGTGCGCACGTCGAGACACTTGCTGGCGAAGGTCTCGATGGTGACCCGGGTTCCCGGCGGATCGGCCGGCGCGACGGCTTCCGGGGCGGCCAGGGCCGCCGTACCGGTGATGACACCCAGGGCGGCGGTTAAGACGGCCAGAGCGGTCAGCGCCTTGTGACGTGTACGCATGACGACACCTCAGTTCCTCTGTTCTCCGGGACGGCCTGCCGGAACGTGCCTGTCCCGCGGGCAGGCTGATGCTTGCCAGCGAACCCCGCGGGAAACCGCCGAGGCCGCCCCTTCAGCCATCCGGATGAGGACACCGTGGGTGCTGACGCCGTGACCGGACAGGTCGTGGAGGGAGACCGTCCACCGCACACGGCGCCCGGGTGAACTCGTCGACGCCCCAGGACGGAACGGACCCACAGCGCGGAGGCCGACGCCGACAACCTGACAGAAGGGTGCGGCACGAAGCAGCTGGCCGTGACGCTCAGCGCACCATCCCGCCACACCCGGCGCGCACCGGAACCCGGCACCCCGGCACCGCCCCACCCTCCCCCGCGCGCCGAAGCCGGCGGTCCGCCCCACCCTCGCCCATCGCCCGCCGCGCCGCCCACCCACACGATCCGCCCGGCGAGACACCCGGAGCGGATCCAGGTCCGTCAACCCTCAACTCCCTCTGAATAAACGGCAGATGACTCCTTCTAGAATCTCACCGATTTCTGTTAGCCGAGAGACAGGAGAGCATCACTGTGGCTGACTTCGACCGGGTCGCGGCCCTCTACGACCGATACCGGCCCTCATTCGAGGCGTTACGCACCGACGCACTCGCACGGCACGCACTCGGCGACGGACACGGACGGACCGCCGTGGACCTGGGAACGGGCACGGGAGCCATGGCCTTCGTGGTAGCCGAGCACGGCTACCGGGTGACGGGAATCGACCACGCGCCGCTCATGATGGAACAGGCCCGCAGATCCGCGGCCCGGCGGCGGGCGGACATCGACTTCCGGCTCGGCTCGGCCACCGACACCGGCCTGGAACCCGCCTCAGCCGACCTCGTCACCGCCTCCCAGAGCTGGCACCTCTTCGACGGGCAACAGGCCCTCACCGAGTGCCACCGCATCCTCAGACCCGGCGGCACCCTCCTGCTGACCACCTACGACTGGCTCCCCCAGCCAGGCTCCACCGCCCACCTCACCGAGGAACTGATCCGCGAGATCGACCCCGGCTGGAGAGAACACGGCGGCTCCGGCCGCCACGACCACCTGGCACCGGTGGTCGCGGGCCACGGCTTCACCTCGATCCGCACCCACACACGGCGCTTCGAGCAGCGCTACACCCTGGACGACTGGATAGGCCGCATCCGCACCAGCTCCAGCGGCGGCGCCGCCCTGCCCGACACCGAGCGGCGCGCACTGGAGGACCGCATGCGCGACACACTCTCCTCCGCCTTCCCCGACGGAGACCTCACCGTGGCCCACATCGCCTGGTCCCTGTCCGCCCGCACAACCGGCGGCACACCGCCACAACCCCAGCACGCCCTGTCCGGTACAGCCGGCCAGCACACCCCATGACCGCGGCACACCCCAGGACGACCGTCCACCCCGACGTCTTCCGCGCCTACATGAGAGCCGGCGCCCTGTGGCCGCAACTCCGCGGACCACTCAGCTGCGCCATCGCGGACGCCGCCGCACGGGCCCACCCCGCCCTCCCGCTGACCACGCTGCTCACCGCCCGCCTCAGCACCAGCCAGCTCCGGCACTCCGCCGACACCGTCCACCGCCTGCACCGCCGCTTCGCCATACCGCAGCGCGGCCCCATCGACCTCGACGGACTCCAGCAGGAGTGGGTCAAGTCCCTCAACGCCGTCGCCTTCGTCCACCTGTCCGCGCTCGGGACCGCACCCGACGACATCTACGACGGCTACGCCGACTACCTCACCCCCGCGGCACCGGCCCTGGCCCCCGCCGACCACGGCGACACCCCCCGGCGGACGACCTCCGCCCTGCGTACCGCACACGCCACGTTCACCTCGAACAGCGCCCTGGCCCGCACCTTCAAACTCACCTTCACCCCCCTCGGCCCCGCACACGGCCCCCGGGACGCGGCACTGAGCCGCATCGCCTGCATGGACGAGATCAGCCGCAGGCTCCAGGCGGCTCTGGCCGGGCACGACCCCACCACCGGCCAGACCCTCGCGATGGGCCTCGACTCCCTCGCCTACCGGCGCGCCCGCTCCCAGCTCACCGCCGCCGCGAGGTAGAGCCGCCGGCGTGGACCGGGCCCGGTACGCACGGCACCAGCACCGGGCCCGGCCCACCACCCCGCCCACCCGAAAGGCCCCTGACCCCATGCCCTACCTCATACCCCTGCTCGTCGCGGTCGCCCTCAACACCGCCGACCGCGCCCTCACCCGCGCGGCCCTGCGCCGGCACAGCGACCGGGCGGACCACTTCCTCCTCGTCTACCAGCTCACCAGCACCCTGCTCACCGCCCCCTTCGCCCTCCACGCCCTCCTCGGCCCCGCTCACCCCATCAGCAGCCTCGACACACAGGCCCTGCTCATCGCCCTCGCCGCGGTCACCTGCTGGAGCGTCTACTCGGTCAGCGCGTTCCGCAGCGCCGCACTCCTCGAACTGTCCGTCGCGGCGACCATCAGCCGCCTGCGCCTCGTCCTCGCGGCCTTCTTCGGCGTGGTCCTCTTCGGCGAGACGATCAGCCCGACGCACGGCGTGGGCCTGGCCGTCCTGCTCGCCGCCTACATCCCGCTCACCCGACTGCCGCGCGAACAACTCCACCGCAAGGGCCTCGCCTACGCCGCCCTGTCGACCCTGGCCATCACCCTGGCCCTGATCTCGGACAAGGCCCTCACCACCTGGCTGGACCCGGCCGTCATCCTCTTCCTCGGCTTCGCGGGCACCACGCTGACCAGCCTCGTCCTCAACCGGGGCATCAAAGCCGCCGCCCTCCGGCCCGTCCTGCTGCCAGCCGCCCTCGCCGGAACAGCCGGCGCCGCCGGCTACTACGGCCTGCTCCTCGCCCTGGCGAAGGGACCCGTCGGCGTCATCCTGCCCGTCTACCAGAGCTCAGCCTTCCTCTACGTCCTGATCGGCATCGTCGCGCTCGGCGAGACGACCGGATGGCGGCGCAAGATCCTCTCCGCCGCCGTATCCCTGCTGGGGACCGCACTCGTCCTGTACGGCTGACCGGCGCGGGGCAGAGGGCTTGGCTGATGCCGTCCGGGACGGTTCAACGCACCGGGGCGGATGGCCGCGTTTGCACCTGCCGTAGCGTGATGTGATCAGGTGGAGCCGTCCTCGTTCGTCCGCGAAAGGCCCCTCGCTGATGCCCCTGTCCTTCCTCGTGTCACGGCAGTCCAGGATCGGTGACGTGGCGGCCCTCGTGGGCACGACACCGCGGGCCATCCGGCACTACCACGACATGGGCCTGATCCCCGAGCCCGGACGGGGCGGCGACGGCCGCCGCCGCTACGGCTTCCACGACGTGGTCCGGCTGCTGTGGATCCGCAGGATGGCCGACGCGGGAATCGCCCTGGACGACATCCGTACGGCCTTCACCACCCCCATGACCGGGACCGGCGCACGCGACGATGACGGCATCGAGGCCACCCTGGCCCGGCTGGAGGAGACCCTCACCGCCCAGGAGGCCGAGCTCGCCCGCCAGCGGGCCCGCGTGCGGCGGATGCGCGCCGAGGGCAGCCGGATGGGCCTCCTCTGCGAGGCGGTCACCGGCCGCCTGAAGAAGCTCCCCGAGGGCGCGCTGCGCCAGGCGGACCTGGACACCCTGCTCGTCACCGAGCGGATCTTCGGCCCTCTCGGCGCGGCCGTACAGGCATCCCGGTTCATCGCGCTGGCCACCCATCCCGAACTCCGGGCCCAGTGCGACCGGGTGGACGCCGCCGAGGAGACACTCGACGACACCGTCGCCGTCGACGACCCGCGCGTCGCCGAGACGGCCGCCCAGCGCCACGCCTTCGAGAAGACCCTGATGACGGTGATCGAAGCCTCAGGCATCGCGGAGGACGAAGCAGCCCTCCTCGACGCCCTGGACGCCGCTCACCTCCAGGACACCGACGACACACCGGACCCGGATGCCGAAGACGGTGGCATGAGCGCGTTCGAGGCGGTCACCAAGCTGCCCCACGGCTTCTCCCCGGCCCGGGTGCGCTGCGCGGAACTGGCCCAGGAACTCGCCACCCGCGACTGAGCGCCCGCGCCGCAGCCGCCCGCGCCACGAGACGTACGGTGAGCGATATCCCGGCGAGAAGGCGGGGCTCCCCGCGCGAGGGGGCCGCCGCCCGTTCCGCAGGGCCCTCCCCGAACACCCGGTGCCCACGACGCGGCGCCTCGCGGGCGAGGGTCCTTCCCGGGGCGCCCCCCGTGGACACGCAGGCCGGCGCCCGGCGTCTTGGCGGGAGAATCCCCGAACAGATGAGCCGCGATCCGGGCCGACGGCCCGTGGCACATCCGGGCCCCCGGCGCCCCACGCGCCGCACGGACGACCCGCACCGCCGCCTCACCGCGGAACCCAGGTGTGACCGGATCGGTCCGGACCAGGACCTGATGCGGCCTGTCACCACCCCGGGCGCGCCGGTCAGGCTGGGGAGCGTGACCCGAGCACTGATCGTCATCGATGTCCAGGAATCCTTCCGCGCCCGCCCGCTGTGGGAGACCATCTCCCACCCGAAGATCGCCGACCAGGTGAACCGACTGGTCCACCTCGCCCGCCAGGCCGGGGACCTGGTGGTGTGGGTGCTGCATTCCGAACCCGGCAGCGGCGATGTCTTCGACCCCGCTCTCGGCCATGTCCGGCTGATGGAGGAACTGGACCGCCTGGAGACGGAACCACTGATCCACAAGACCTCGCACAACGCGTTCACCACCACCAACCTGCAGCACATCCTCACCGAGCACGGCATCCACGAGCTCACCGTCTGCGGCATCCGTACCGAACAGTGCGTGGAGACCACCACCCGCGTCGCCGGCGACCTCGGCTATCAGGTCACCTTCGTCACCGACGCCACCGCGACCAACCCCATCCCGCACCGCGACGCCCCCGCCGACCAGAGCATCGCCGAACTGCTGTCGGACCCGCGCACCCTCAGCGCCGAGGAAATCATCAGACGCACCGAGTACGCCCTCGCCGGACGCTTCGCCACCATCGCCACCATCGAACAACTGGAGGCCGCGGCCGCGCCCCTGGCATGATGACCAGATCGTGAGCCACATCGCCTTCCTCCTGGTGCCCGGACTCCATCTGCTGGACCTGGCAGGCCCCGCACAGGTCTTCTCCACGGCCTCCGACCTCGGGCACCCCTACACACTCAGCTACATCGCCGACCAGCCACTGGTCCCCACAGCACAGGGCCTGCCACTGGCGGCCCGGCCCGACTGGCCCGAACTCGGCCCCGACGACCTGATCGTGGTACCCGGCTGGCGGGCACCCACCCTGGCCGCAGGCCCCGCCCTCGGCGCGGCCTCCCTGCGGTCCCTGCGCGACCACCACTCCCGGGGCGGAACCGTCGCCAGCGTCTGCGCCGGAGCCGAGGCCCTCGGCCGGGCCGGCCTGCTCGACGGCCGCCGCTGCACCACCCACCACGACGTGCAGGACGAACTCGCACGCCGCTACCCCAGGGCCACAGTCATCCGCGACGTCCTCCACACCACCGACGACCGGGTCGTCACCTCGGCCGGCATCGCCAGCGGCATCGACCTGGCCCTGCACCTGGTCGCCACCCGACACGGCCCCGCCGTCGCCGCCCAGGTGGCCCGCGACATGGTCGTCTACGCGCGGCGCAACGGCCACGAACCCCAGACCAGCGCGATGCTCCGCCACCGATCCCACCTCAACGACACCGTGCACCGCGCCCAGGACCTGCTCGACGCCCGCTTCGACCAGCCGCTGCCCCTGCCCGCCCTCGCCGCGGCCGTGGGCGTGAGCGAACGCACCCTCACCCGCCTCTTCACCCGCGCCACCGGCGGCCTCACCCCGCTGCGCTACCAGCAGACCCTCCGCCTCGAACGCGCCGAACACCTCATCAGCCACGGCGCCACACGCGACGCCGCCGCCCGCGCGGTCGGCTTCGAGGACCCCCGCATGCTGCGCCGGCTCAGAGCCCGCCAGACCTGACCGGCAGCCACGCCGAGGCGCTCTGCCCACCGGACCAGGGCGCCGCGGCCTGGCGGACATGACGGCGGACGCCGCGCTGATCACCGTGGGCCCGAGGGACCACTACTCCCCTCGGCAGGCCCCGGCGGGTCAGGCCCGCCGACCGGCAGAGGCTCTCTTGGGGAGCTCAGGCGGAGGCCGGTGTCCCGGGCGGGCGGCGCAGCGGCCGGGGCTCGGCGGCCCGTGGCCTCACGCCGGGGGAGGAGGTCACCGGGGCCCAGCCGCGCCGGGCCGTCACCGTCCCGCAACGGCTCATCTCTGCGAAAGCAGCTCATCGGGCAAGCCGAGATGGCGGCGCAGTGCCTGCCGGCCGAGGGGCGTGACAGCGACGGCGCGCGTGGTACCGACAGGAGTGATCCAGCCCGCGTCGAACGCATGACGGCACAGGGCGGCACCGACGGCACCCGCCAGGTGAGGGCGGCGTTCGGTCCAGTCCAGACATGACCGTACCGAGGGCCGGCGCGTGCCGTCCGGGACGGTGACACCGAGCTCACCGAGCCAGATCGCACCGGCACCGGTCAGCCCGAGCCCATGCTCCAAGTCCAGCAGCTCTCGGTCGAGCATCGCCTCGGTGATGGCCACCCCGACGGTCCCGGCGAGGTGGTCATAGCAGGTGCGGGCATGGGCGAGGGCCTGCCGGCGGCCAGCCGCCGACAGGGAACGGGGTGCCGGGATGCGGTCCGGTGCCATCGCGGCGAGGCTCTCGATCAGCTCGGCTACCTGCACACCGGCCAGCCGCACATAGCGGTGGCGGCCCTGCCGCTCCTCGGCCAGCAGGTTCCCGCGGACGAGCGCATGCAAGTGCTCAGTCGCGGTCGAGGGCGCCACCCCCGCATGACGCGCCAGCTCCGTCGCTGTCCAGGCCCGGCCGTCGAGCAGGGCCAGACAGAACCCCGCCCGCGTACCATCGGCCAGAAGCTTCGCCACGGTAGCCAGGTCAGGACCGGCCCCCTGCACGCGCTGCATGTCCATGCGGTCCATTATCCCCGGTGACACTTCGGCCCCGGCCGAAGTGAGCGGCCCCTAGCCTTCCCGTCATGAACACGGCACCTCCCAGCACCCTGCCCGCACCGACAGCCGCCACCCACCTGGCGATCGAACCGAGCATCCTGTACTTCGGCACGCCCGTGGTGCTCCTGTCGACAGAGAATCAGGACGGCTCGTTCAACCTCGCCCCGATCTCATCCGCATGGGCCCTCGGGAAGACGGTGGTCATCGGACTGGGCCATGAAGGG
This sequence comes from Streptomyces sp. NPDC057638, assembly GCF_042800315.1. Classification (NCBI taxonomy): domain Bacteria; kingdom Bacillati; phylum Actinomycetota; class Actinomycetes; order Kitasatosporales; family Streptomycetaceae; genus Streptomyces; species Streptomyces sp. NPDC057638. The sequence goes on along the minus strand of NZ_JBHVHF010000004.1, from coordinate 66,664 downwards.
CAGACCGCGTACAACCTGGGCAGCCGCCCCGGCCTGGTCATCAACCTGCCCGCCCCCCTCCAGTGGCCGGCCGTGGAGCGGCTGGCACCACTGACCGGCCGGAATCCCGTGCCCTCCGGCAAACCCAAGGACTGCCGCTTCGAACCGGACAAGTTCGCCGCCGCGGGCCTGACCAGCGAGCCCTCCCATCTCGTCCGGCCGCCTCGCGTCGCCGGATTCCCGATCCAGCTGGAGGCCCGGGCCGAGCGGGTGCGGCCGGATGCCTCCGGGGAGTTCGTCATCGTCGAGGCCCTCGTGCGCAAGGTGCACGCCGACTCCCGCATCGTCATTCCGGGCACCGGCCACATCGACCCCGCCGCCTGGAGCCCCCTCATCTACAACTTCCGCCACTACTTCGGACTCGGCCCGGAACTCGGCCACTCCTACCGCACCCAGACACCCCGCGACACCGAGGGGCCTGCCGCGGAACCCGCACGCACCCACACCACCACCACCTGACATCAGACGGTCCCCGCCGGGAGAGATGCCCTTGCCCGACCACTGCTGGGGCACAGGGCGTTCAGCGGGTCGATACACCTAGTGCTGTGGCCGGAAAGGTTTGCCGTGGGCCCGCGGCGTTCGGTGTGGTGCATCGCAAGGCGGAGGTCCACGGCTCGTACTGGACGTACTTGCGTGGTCCGACAACGCGGCGAGGTGCCGTGCCGGGCGTCGCGGGCCGGTGAACCTTTCCGGCCACACCACTAGCTCGCCCCGCAGTCGACAACCGCCTGGCCAGGAGGACCTCGTGGAGCCGGGGCCACACATCGACCTCGGTCCACTCGGCCAGGCGGCGCCAGCATGTCGTGCCTGACCGAAGCCGAGCTCCTGCGGCAGGTGCTCCCAGGAGATCCCAGTGTGCAGCACGAACAGGATGCCCTGGAACACCAGTCGGTCCGGATGCCGCTTGGCCCAGGATGCCGGAATCGGCGTTCGACCTTGGGTAACAGCGGTTCGATCACCGCCCACAACTCGTCATCGACATCCCACGGCTTCGGCCGAGCCACCCCACACCCCCGGATCATCAATCCCAGAGCGATCCAACCACCTCGAAGATCATCCGGTGGACCACGAGGTACGGCAGGGTGCGAAGCACACCCTCGCGCGCGGGAGACGTCGGCTGCCGGCGCAACCAGGCTTCGCTGCTTCGCAACGATCCTGACTGTGCGCCGGACACCCGCGGAGCACACACCACACTGCCCCCAGGGCGCGTCAGCTGTTCCGGAGTCGCGACCTCTGGACTGGCGCCTCCTTGCTGCCGCAGGCACCCTGAAGTGGTTCCGCTTCCACTGCCCGCCTCCCTGCCCGGCAAGGGCTCGCTTGCAGGGGACCGCAGCGTGATGCGCGGGACCAGAGTGAGAGGAACAGCCGTCTGGGCAGAGACAGGCGGTTGGCGTCATCCACCGCCCTCCTGCGGCCTGTTCCGCTCATCCTCACCATCCGTGCACATCTCCAGGCAAATGTTCCTCATAGTGCCGGTGTGTACCGTGCGGCGAGATCGAGCCGACCAGGCGAGGCAGCCCCAGGTGATCGCTGCGTGATGGATTGGTGACGGTTTGTTTTCGGTCGTGCTCGTTGTGTCGCCTTGTTGGGCACATCCCGCCTCTGGATGATCGCCTCCTCACAGCCAACATCACAGACGGGGCGGGCATTGTCCACGGTGGGAAGATGGCGCCGGGCGGCCGTGTGCTGCGCGGCAGGGGTCACACTGACAGCGGGGTTAGGCCTGTCCACCGCGACACCGGCCACGGCTGCCGCGTGCGCGGGCGGTGTGGATTCCGATTTCAACGGTGACGGCCTGCGGGACACGGCGATCGCCGACCCCGAGGCCACCGTCGCCGGCAAGGAACGCGCCGGACTGATCCGGGTCATCCTCGGCGGCGGCAAGGGAGTCGTCGAAGTCTCCCAGAGCATGCCGAACATCCTGGACACAGCGGAGGAAGGAGACCAGTTCGGCTTCTCCTTCTCCTCCTACGACGCCGACCTCGACGGATGCAGCGACCTGGCCGTCGGGGTCCCGTACGAAGACGTCGGCGACATCACGGACGCGGGCACGGTCCACCTCCTCTACGGCTCCCCGTCCGGGATCGGGCAGGCCCGCGACTCCGTGTTCACCCAGGGCGCCACCCAGCGCCTGGGCGACACCGCCGAAGTCGGCGACCTCGTCGGCTACTCCGTCGCCACCACCACGTCCTCCACCTCCACCCCCTACCTGCTCATCGGCACCCCGGGAGAAGACACCGGGACTGTGGCGGACGCGGGCATGGTGAGCGCGGTCTACGGGGCCGCGGCCCAGGTGGCGGCCATCACCCAGGACAGCCCCGGGGTCTGGGAAGGGTCCGAGGCCCACGACCGGTTCGGGTTCTCCCTCGCCGCCGCCGGGAACTGGTTCACCGTCGGCGCCCCGGGAGAGTCCACCGGATCCGTCAAGGCCGTCGGCGCGATCACCGTCTTCAAGGCATCGCTGAACACCAGCGGGATCCCCGACCCCGCCTGGGGGGCGTTCCAGCAGCGCCGCATGCTGACTAGCGACAGCGGCGCCGAGGCCGGCGACGGCTTCGGCACGGCACTGGGCATGGCCGCACACCGCCCCGCCACCGCGGCTACCCCCACCGACGCGCTCATCGCCATCGGCGTGCCCGGCGAGGATTACGGCTCCATCGCCGACACCGGGGGCGTCCAGATCGCCCAGGTCACCGCCACCGGCGAGGCCGCCTGGCACGGATGGATCCAGCAGGGCAGAGCGGGCGTCCACGGCCTGGCCGAGCCGGGAGACCGCTTCGGCCAGGCCCTCGCCGCCGCCAACACCAGCCCGTCCGCCGTCAGCACGGCCGCGACCATGCGCCTGGCGATCGGTGTACCGGGCGAGGACACCGACGACGACACCGGCACCCCGCTGACCGACACCGGGGGAGTGGCACTGATGCCGCTCCTGGGCAGCGCCGGCGCCGAGGACGTATGGCTGGAGGCTGGGGACGGCCTGCCCGCGACGGCCGCCAGCCATCTCCTGGCCGGGCTGAACCTCTTCGCCACCCGCTCCGCGCTCTACGTCGGGCTGCCCTACGCCCGCAGCACGGACCGCGCCGTCCACTACTACCCGTGGTCCACCGGCGCGGGCGGCAGCCCGGCCCAGAGCTGGCGGCCCGGCACGGGCGGCATCCCGGCGGAGAACACCGCCTTCGGCACCGCAACCCGCTAACCGGCGCGCGACCGGTATCTGACCAGAACCTTCAGCACTGATGACCCACGAGGTGGAGACAGCGTGTCCACAGCACGACGGCGCCGCGGCAGATGGACGGCGGCAGGCGCGATGGCCATGGTGACCCTGTTACTGGCCACCAGCGGCCAGTTCGCCGCCGCAGAAGACGGCGGCGACGATGCACGCACCGTCCGCACACACCAGGACGAGGCAGCCCGGGCCCGCCTCACAGCGGCCGTCGCCCAGGGCCTGCCGACCGAATCACAAGCCCAGCAAGCAGCCGCGGCGGCCCAGGCACCCGTCGAGGTCACCGGAATGCGGCAGGAACGCCGCACCGTCATCGCCAACCCCGACGGCTCCTTCACCGCCACCGAACACCTCGAACCCGTCCGGGCCCTGGCCAAGGGCCAATGGCAGCCCATCGACACCCGCCTCGCCAAGTCCCCGGACGGCCGCTGGCGCCCGAAGGCCACCACCATGGAACTCGCGATCTCCGACGGCGGAACCGGCCCGTTCGCCACCGTCCGCAAAGCCGGCCGCGAGTTAGCCCTGACCTGGCCGGGCCCCGCACTGCCCGCCCCCGCGGTCACCGCCGACACCGCCACCTACACCGAGGTCCTGCCCGGCGTCGACCTGGTGGTGCGCGCCGAGGCGGAAGGGTTCACCCACTTCGTCGTCATCAAGACCCCGCAGGCCGCGGCCAACCCCGACATCGCCCGGATCGACCTCGGCCTGCGCACGGAAGCCCTGTCCGTCCTCAAGACCCCCTCCGGGGCGCTCCAGGCCGTCGACCCCCAGTCCCAGGGGACCGTCTTCGAGACGGCTGAACCCGTCATGTGGGACACCCCCGCCTCACCGGGGCCCGCGTCCGCCCCGCACGGAGGCCGGGCCGCCCCCCCGTCTGGTGTCCCCGGCAGCGGGCTCACCCCTCACCCCGGCCCCGGACGCCACCATTGCTCCGGTCGACGTGGCCGTCGGCAACGGGAGCCTCACGCTCATCCCCGACGCCCGGCTGCTGGCCAACCCCGCCGCGTTCCCGATCGTCATCGACCCCCCGGTGAGCACCCCCAGCTCCGCCTGTACCTCCGTCATCAAAGGCATGCCGAACGAACAGAACTGGAAGTTCTCCGGCAGCCAGGGCATGGGCAAATGCCCGACCGACTACAGCGCCAAATCCTGCGACGGCATCGACACCCGCCGCCTGATGTACACGATCCCGCTCACCGCCTACCGCACCAACATGACGATCCTGGAAGCCACCTTCTCCGCCCGGGTCGCCTTCATCTACAGCGCCCAGCCGACCCCCGAACCCGTGCGCCTCTACCGCGTCGGCCCCAAGGACTTCGGCGTTACCTCCGCCAGCAGCTGGAGCAACACCGACACCCTGTGGGACGCCCACCTCGCCACCGTCGACAAGGCGATCTCCCCGACCGCCTGCAGCAGCCCGGCCAACCTCCACTTCGAGTCCGCCGCGACCGGCACTCTCGCCAAGACCGTCCAGAGCGCGGTGAAGAGCGGCTGGTCCAAGATCACCTTCGGTCTGCGGGCCGCCGATGAGAGCCGCTTCGCCGAGTGGAAGCGCCTGTGCGGCAACGCCTACCTCGCCGTCACTTACAACCGGCCCCCGGCCACCCTGACCGCGGCCAAGCTCTCCAGCGATCCCGGCGGCCTGTGCTCCACCGCCGCATCCGGCGCGCGCGTCAGCCGCCTGCCCAAGCTCTACGCCCAGCCCAGCGACCCCGATCACAGCCCGGCCGAGGCCGAACCCGTCAAGGTCGAGTACAAGATCTCCTGGACGGATACGGCCGGTGCCGCCCAGACCTATGCCGCGGTGACGGGGATGCTCTCACCCGGGGCGACCTTCCAGCACCAGGTCGTCGACCGCAAGGGCCGGGTGATCCCGGAGAACGCCGTGGTCAGCTGGATGGCCCGGGTCAGCGACGGCGTGGTGTGGAGCCCCTGGAGCCCCGCCTGCCGCTTCGTCATCGACAAGAACGTGCCCGGCGCCCCACTGGTGCACTCCCTGGACTTCCCCCGCGAACGCAGCGGCGCGGGCATCGGCACCCCGGGCGAGTTCACCTTCATCCCCAACGATGAAGACGGCTTCGACGACGCCGTCACCAAGTACACGTACGACTTCGACTCCGACAACCAGCCCCCCGCCCACCTCACCCCGGCCCGGCCCGGCGAGAGCGTGACCGTCCGCTGGACCCCGCACCTGCGCGGCGGCCACAAACTGATCGTCACCTCCTACGACGGCGCGAACAACGCCAGCGAGGAGACGACGTACTTCTTCCACGCCGTCGCCGGAGCCCCCGCGACCGGACAGTGGAACCTCGACGACGGCCCGCAGGCCCAGGCCGCCCGCGATGCCGCCGGGAACCACCCCGCCCGCATCGGCCCCAAGGTCAAACGCGGCACCCCAGGCAACGGCACCGCCGCCGACCACGTCATGGACCTCGACGGAACCACCGGCTCCTACCTGGAGACGGACACCTCCGTCCTCGACACCGACGAAGGATTCTCCGTCAGCGCCTGGGTGAAGCCGGACATCACCAGCCGGGACATGACCGCCCTGGCCCAGAGCGGTACCGGCGAACCCGGATTCCGGCTCGGCTACCAGGCAGCCAAGAAGACCTGGGAATTCTCCGTTCCCACCACCGACATCCAGGCGATGAACGAGACCACCCTCACCGCCACCACCGCCCGCACCTGCCCGGACGGCACCAGAGCGCCCGTCTGCTCCGGCCAGTGGCGCCACCTCACCGGCGTCTACGACCCCGGCGCCATCAAGCCCCTCAAACTCTACGTGGACGGCCAGCTCGCGGCCGAAGCCGACCGCCCCGCCCCCTGGCAGGCCCACGGCACCTTCCAGATGGGCCGCGAACGCGCCCGGACCGGCTACCGCGCCCACTGGAACGGACAGCTCGCCGACGTCCGCGCCTACAACCGCGCCACCACCGCCAACGAGATCACCACGATGGTGGCGACCAAAGTCGACCGCCTGGGCTACTGGGATCTCGATGCCGCCAGCGGCAAAACCCTCGCCGAAGCCAGCGGCGGACCGGCACTGACCATGGCCGGCGGCGCCACCCACTACGCCGAGACCATGACCGACGTCGAAAGCGGCAACACCCTCATGCTCAAGGCCGCCGCCGACGGCACCCTCACCCCCGGCGGACGCCTGATCCTGAAGAGCAACGGCTACGCCGCCACCACCACCGCCCCCCTGCCCGGCACCGGCAGCTTCTCCGTCACCGCCCGCGTCCGCCTCTCCAGCCGCACCGCCACCACCACCCAGACCCTGCTCGCCCTGCCCGGCACCACCACCAACCGGTTCGCCGTCCGCTTCACCGCCTCCACCAACGGCCTGCCCGGACACTGGGAACTCGTCGTCCCCAAGGAAGCCGGCTCCGAGAAACCCGCCGCCGTGGCCCGCGCCTACGCCGACGGCCTCCCCGACGAAGGCATCGGCCAGTTCATCACCGTCACCTACGACGCCCTCACCCAGCGCCTGAGCCTCTACGTCGACGCCGTCGCCGCCGAACCCAACCCCGGCGACCCCACACCCGTCTCCGGCCACGTCGACGGCGTCCTCATGACCTGGCCCGCCACCACCGGCCTCCAGGTAGGCCGCGCCCGCACCGGCAGCGGCACCTTCGGCGACTACCTCGCCGGCGAAGTCGACGACATCCGCGTCTACCACGGAGTCCTCGACCGCCCCACCATCACCCAGCTGACAGACAACTACACCAAACCCGCGCTGTAACCCACCTGGTCCGTGGCCGCCCCCTCTGCTCACCCTCGGGGCGGCCACGCACCCCACCGGTGTGACCCTTCTCGCCCCCTTTACTCCGGGAGTCTTCATGACCACCCGCACCACCCCCGCACGCCCACGACGCGGCAGAGCAGCCGTCGTCGGCGTCACGCTCGCACTGTCGACCATCCTCACGGCAACGACAGTGCAGGCCACACCCACCGTGAACACCCTCCGCCCCTTCAGCGTCAACGCCCCCAACGCCGAGGACCCGGCCAAGACCAGCACCATCCCCCCGGCCCGCCCCCTGGCCGACACCACCCGCAAGGCAGCCGTCACCACCCTGGACCCGCCCCGCTGGCCCCGCCCCGGCCGCGCCAGCGCCCAGCCGACCCCCAGCGGGACCACGATCCGCCCCGGCGGCCTGCCCATCACCCTCACCACACCCACCAGCCCCGGCACAGCGGCCACCACAGCCCCCGTACCCACCGTCGGCATCGAAGTCCTGGACCGCGCCCGCGCCCGCGCGCTCGGCGCCAGCACCCTCCTCAACCTCACCCCGGCCACCACCCCCTCAACCGCCCGGACCACCGTCCGGCTCACCCTCGACTACCGCGCCTTCACCCAGGCCTACGGCGGCGACTACGGCCCCCGCCTGACCCTCTACCAACTCCCAGCCTGCGCCCGCACCGCGACCCCCGGATCCGCCCGCTGCCCCCAGCCCCCCATCCCGCTGCGGGCCCACAACAACTCCGAGACCCGCACCCTCACCACCGACCTCCCCCTCGCCGCCACCGCGTCGCTGCTGGCCATCGCCCCCACCGCCGCCTCCTCCCAGGGCACCTACGCCGCGACCTCGCTCGCGCCCTCCGCGTCCTGGAACGTCTCACCGTCCTCCGGCGGCTTCTCCTGGTCGTATCCGATACGCACCGTCCCCACCCCCGGCGGCCACCAGCCCAAGATCGGCCTGTCGTACTCCTCCCAGAGCGCCGACGGAAAGACCGCCATCACCAACAACCAGGGATCCTGGGCGGGCGAGTCCTTCGCCTACGAACCCGGCTACGTCGAGCGCCAGTACAAGGCGTGCGCCGACGACGGCCACAAGACCTCCGCCGAACTGTGCTGGGCCCACGACAACGCCACCGTCATGCTCAACGGCTCGTCCGGACAGATGATCCGCGACGACACCACCCGCCAGTGGCGCATGACCGGCGACTCCGGCTGGAAGATCGAGAAACTCGACGGAGCCGTCAACGGCGACAACGACGGCGAACACTGGAAGATCACCGCCGACGGCACCGAGTACCACTTCGGCGTCAACCGCCGCCACGGCTGGCGCGCCGACGACCCCGCCACCCCCGGCAAGACCGACCCCGACCCGGAGACCAACTCCGTCTGGACCGTCCCCGTCACCGGCGACGACACCGCCGAACCCTGCAACAAACCCGCCTTCGCCGACTCCTGGTGCCAGCAGGCATGGCGCTGGAACCTCGACTACGTCAAAGACCGCCACGGCAACACCATCTCCTACCTCTACAGCGAGGAACTCAACGCCTACGCCCGCGGCGGCAAGACCGACGTGACCGGCACCCCCTACACCGCCGGCGGCTACCTCCGCCGCGCCGAATACGGACAACGCCACGGCAGCGTCTTCACCGAAGCCGCCCCCGCCCGCGTCCTGTTCACCACCGCCGAACGCTGCGAGACCACCGCCGACTTCGACTGCGCCCCGGCGAAATGGACCGAGGCCAACGCCGCCCGCTGGCCCGACACCCCCTACGACCGCTACTGCGCCACCACGGCCAAGTGCAAGCTCACCCAGGCCACCCCCTCGTTCTTCACCCGCAAGAAGCTCACCGCCATCACCACCCAGGAACGCACCGGCCCGACCTCCACCGACGGCGTCACCCCGTACGCGAGCGTCGACACCTGGCACCTCAAGCACCTGTTCACCGACAACGGCGACAGCTCCAAGACCCTGTGGCTCTCCGAGATCCAGCACGAAGGCCGCGGCAACGGCGGCAGCATCAAACTCCCCTCCGTCCAGCTCACCGGAAGGAAACTCGACAACCGCGTCGACGAGATCGGCAACAACCTCTCCCCGATCAAGCGGTTCCGCCTCCACACCGTGCTGAGCGAATCCGGCGCACAGCTCGACATCACCTACAAGAACGCCGACTGCGCCGTCGGCTCCCTCCCCGCCCCGGGTGCCTCCACCAAGCGCTGCTACCCCGTTGTCTGGGCCCCGCCCGGCGCCGTGGAACCCCTCACCGACTGGTTCCACAAGTACGTCGTCGCCTCGGTCCAGCAGTCCGACCGCACCGGCAAAAGCGACCCCATGGTCACCCACTACACCTACGGCAAGGAACTCGGGGCCAGCGAGAAGGGCGCCGCCTGGCGCAAGACCAAGCCCGACGGCATCACCGACCCCACGTTCCTCACCTGGGGCCAGTGGCAAGGCTACGAAAAAGTCTCCGTCACCAACGGCGACGGACAGAACCAGACGTCCCGCGTGGACTACACCTACCTCCAGGGCACCCACGGCGACGCCCTGCCCGGCGGCGGCACCCGCGACGTGACCGTCAGCGACAGCGCCGGAGGAAGCCACCAGGACCTGGAGGAGTACACCGGCTTCGAACTGGAGAAAGCCGTCTACCAGGGGACCACGGTCCAGTCCAAGGTCATCTCCGCTCCCTGGCGCCATGTCACCGGCACCCAGACCCGCACCTGGGACGGCAAAGACGTCATCCTCACGGCGAGCGCCGTCCGCACCCAGACCACCCGCACCTTCACCGCCCTGCGCCCTGAGACCGACACCTCACCCCGGTGGCGCGAGTCCCGCACCGAGAACACGCTGGACACCACCCCGGGCGCCGCGGGCCGCATCACCCGCGTCAACAACCTCGGCGAACCCTCCACCCCCGCCGACGACCAGTGCGTCCGCACCGACTACGCGGACAACCCCGCCCTCAACCTCTTCAGCCTGACCGAACGCGTCGAAACCGTCAGCGTCCACTGCGGCGCCACCCCCAACCGGGCCACCCAGGTCATCAGCGACCAGCGCACCCACTACGACGGCGCCGCCTTCGGCGCCACCCCCACCCGCGGCCTGGCCACCCGCACCGACGTCCTCACCACCCACGACGGCACCACACCCACCTACGACACCACCGGCACCACCACCTACGACTCCTACGCCCGTCCGCTCACCCAGACCGACCCGGCCGGAGCCACCACCACCCTCACCTACACCGAAGCCCACGGACTGATCTCCAAGTCCACCTCCAAAAACCACCTCGGCCACCTCACCACCACCGAATACGAGCCCGCCTGGGGCCAGTCCACAGCCCAGATTGACCCCAACAACCGCCGCACCGACCTCGCATTCGACGCCCTCGGACGCCTCACCGCCGTCTGGCTCCCCGACCGCGCCAAGGGCACCGCCGACCCCAGCATCAAATACGGCTACCTCATCCGCCAGAACGAAGTCTCCGCCGTCAAGACCGAGAAGATCGGCAACGCCGGAACCTACAACCCACCCGAGTACCAGCTCTTCGACGCCCTGCTGCGCCCCCGCCAGCATCAGACCGAAGGCCCCAACGGCACCCGGATGATGGCCGACACCTGGTACAACGGCCTCGGCAAGGTCGCCAAGACCAACACCACCTACAACGCGCTCGGCGCCCCGTCCGACAAACTGCAGGCCACGCCCGATGGCGAGGTCGGCGCCCAGACGCTGAACCTCTACGACAGCATGGCGCGGCCCACCGCCGAGATCTTCGCCATCGCCGGACACGAACAGTGGCGCACCACGACCCTCTACGACTCCACCACCGAGGGCAACCGCGTCCACACCGACCCGCCCCAGGGAGCCGTCCCGACCACCGCCATCCACAACGAGAAGGGGCAGCTCGTCGAGCTGCGGCACTTCGACGGCGCCGCCCCCGTCGTCAGCGGCCCTCTCGGGGAACACACCCGCACCACTTACACGTACCGGCCCGGCGGCCAGCTCGCCACCGTGACCGACACCGAGAACAACGTCTGGACCTACGCGTACGACCAGCGCGGCCGCAAGGTCAAGTCCGTCGACCCCGACGCGGGCACCTCCACCATCACCTACGACAACGCCGACCGGCCCGTCACGGCGACCGACGGCCGCAAGAAGTCGGTCACCACGACTTATGACGTCCTGGGCCGCCCCCTCACGACTCACGACGGCACCAGCGCCACCGGCCGCAAACTCACCGAGCGCAAGTACGACCGGGCCGGAGCCCTCGGCCACCCCTACGCCTCCTACCGCTACGTCGACACCACTCACTACTTCGCCTCGATCATCACCGGCTTCGACACCTCCTACCGGCCCACCGGGACCAACGTCTCCGTCCCGGCGACCGAAGGCGCCCTCAAGGGCCTGTACGGGTTCGCCACCCGTTACAACAAGGACGGAACCCTCGCCTCCACGACCGTCCCCGGCGTCGGCGGACTGCCCCAGGAGACCCTCGCCACCACGTACGACAGCCTGCAACGGCCCCTCAGCCTGTCCTCCGCGGCCGCCAGCTATGTCACCAACACGGCCTGGACACCCACCAGCAAGCTCTCGACCCTGACCCTGAGCACCGGTGCCAACCAGTCCCAGCAGCACTTCTTCTACGAGAAGGGCACCGACCGCGTCACCCGCCAGGTCGTGACAGCTGACGGCCTCACCCGCGCGGCCAAGGACACCCACACCTCCTACGACCAGTCCGGCAACATCCTCTCCATCGCCGACACCGCGGCCACCACCAGCACCACGATCGACGTCCAGTGCTACACCTACGACGGCCAGCGCCGTCTCACCGAGGCATGGACCCCCCGCGCCACCGCCACCACGGCCACCGGCTCCGGCACCGTCGGCATGACCACCCCCGAGTACAACGGCACCACCCCCACCGCCTGCACGACGGCCAAGCCCGGTATCAACCCGCTCGGCGGCCCCGCCCCGTACTGGACCTCCTACACCTTCGACAAGATCGGCAACCGGGTCACCGAAGTCCGCCACGACCCCGGCCGCGTAGCCGCCAAGGACACCACCCGCACCTACACCGCCGGCGACGCCAACGGCAACGGAACCAAGAACGAACCCGGCGACGGCGGCCCCCACGCCATCAACAAAGTCACCGAGAGCAAGCCGACCGGCGTCCAGCAGTCCCTCTACACCTACGACGCCGCCGGAAACACCCGCACACGGACCCTCAGCGGCGACGACCAGACCCTGACCTGGAACTCCGAAGGCAAAGTCGCCTCCATCACCGAACCCGACGACCCCACCACCCCCGACAAGGACGAATCCTCCACCAGCACCTTCCTCTACGACGCCGACGGCAACCGGATCAAACGCACCGACCCCACCGGCACCACGCTCTACCTGCCCGGCGGCACCGAACTCCACCTCCCCGCCACCGCTGGCGCCCAGCCCCAGGGCACCCGGTACTACACCCACGCGGGCCAGACCGTCGCCGTCCGCACCGAGGCCACCAAGGTCTCCTTCATCTCCTCCGACCGCCACGGCACCGGCGACCTCACCATCGACGCCACCACGACCAGCGCCGTCACCCAGCGCCGCCTCGACCCCTACGGCAACCCCCGCACCGGCACCACCGGAACGTGGCCCGGCCAGAAAGGCTTCGTCGGCGGCACGATCGACACCGCCACCGGCCTGACCAACATCGGTGCCCGCCAGTACGACGCCGCCCTGGGCCGGTTCATCTCCGTCGACCCGCTCATCGACATCCAAGATGCGCAGCAGATGAACGGGTACGCCTACGCGAACAACAACCCGACCTCCTTCTCGGACCCCACCGGCCTCATCCTCGGCTGCGGCGGATCAGCCCCCGACTGCCCCACCAACAAGAGCAACCCCCCGGGACAGAGCAGCCCCGGGAAAAACGTAAGCCAAGCCGAATCCAACGTCGGCGTCGCCGAGTACACCCACAAGAAGGCCCGCCAGAGCGTCGTCACCGCAGTCAGAAAGCTCGTCAAGATCCTCAAGGACGAGCTCGGCGTCAACGCCGCCATGGACTGCATCTCAAGCGGTGACGTCTCCTCCTGCGGCGAGACCTTCCTCAACATCGCCGGCAGCTTCGCCGGCGGCCTGGCAGGCAAGGCCCTCATCAAATACGGACCGCCAACACAGTGGGCCAACGTGGGCAAACTGGCCAAGCGAGTCAACGGACTTCTCGACGACATCGTCTCAGGCGTCAAGGAAACCTGGGACGCCTCCCAAAGACTCAACAGGGCACGCGATAAGTACGCGGCCGCTCTGGCCAGATACAAGAAGGCTCAGAAGACGGGGGACCGCTGCCACAGCTTCCTGCCCGGCACCTTAGTACTTCTCGCCGACGGAACCCGAAAGCCGATCGAGGACGTCAGGCCAGGCGAACGCGTCGTCACCACCGACCCCAAGACGGGGAAGGAGACCACCCGCACCGTCGTCGGCACCATCGTCACCGAGGACGACAAACACTTCGTCGACCTCACCATCCGCGCCGACGGCAGGTCCTCCTCCCTCATCTCCACCACGACACAGCCCTTCTGGATCGCGTCGAAGCGACAGTGGGTCGAGGCCGGAGACCTGAAGCCGGGCTCGCTCCTGACCACTCCTCAGGGCGCGACCGCCCTGGTCGAAGAAACCCAGAGCTTCGAAAAGCGGCAGCGCACATACGATCTGACGATCGCGCACCTCCACGCGTACTATGTGCTGACGGGCTCCACTCCAGTCCTGGTCCATAATGTAAACGAAAGCGATCTCTGTAATTTGACACTCGGGCCCAACTTGAGAGGTCAGAGAGCGGAGGGGGTTAACGCCGAGCGAGGAGATACCGTTCTCGCTCATGAACAGAGAATGGTCAACGAGTTCGGGGACCGGAATGGTTGCGCTGCTTGTGGTGCGGATGAATCTGGTTACAGGGACGGGCACTGGACTGGTGACCATAATCCGCCGAACAGGCTCTCCCCGAATGGTCCATGGACTCTGTATCCGCACTGCAAGGCATGCTCTAAGCAGCAGGGTGGAATCGTGCGAACACTTATCAAGGAGTACTACGACTTCCCCGCGTGGAAGCCGAGACAATAGGTGGATTCAATGATGCTTTTCGCCGCGTGCACGACTAGGTTTGCGCACGGTCTGGTTGTTGCTGCCGCACCCGGGAGCGTTGACGACCATGCAGGCTGGGATGCGGCAGCTGACGTGGTGCACGGTGGTCCGGACTCCTTGTTCATCGCGGTGCAACAAGCCGCCAGTGGTCCGGTATCAGTCCAATGTGTGCAGGGACCTTACCAGCCGAGCGGAAAGGTTCTTGTGTACTCGGGGGGCCTGACTCTCCCTAAGGCATCCCTCGAAATTTCGGATCCAAATGAATCGGTGAGGATGCTGATTCCTGTTCCCAATTCGGCGAATCGGGTCGATGTCTACGGGGATGGCACAGACGAACCCGACGAGGTAGTCATCGTTCTGACGGGCGAAGAGGTCTGGTGATCCAAGCTCTCTGACGATGGCGGTTCGGCCCTGCCAGTCGGGTGTGTGGTCATTGCTGCTTCGTGGGGAAGCCTTCCTGGTTCAGTGGCTCATCACTTGTCCAGCAATTTCAGGAAGCCCCGCCGGATTAATTTCGTGCGGGGCTTCCTGGGGGTTTGATGGAACACTGACGGTGCGTCCGTGAAACTGCGGCTGCGGTAGCCCCGGTCATCGCCCTGGCCGGTGCAGGCTCCGCTTTGGTGGCGTGGCCGCTGTCTGGGCGAGTGGGCCTACCAGCGGACCCTGCCACTCGAACGACGAGTGAACCCGGGCTCTGGCAGACTTCCTCCACACCTGCAGCCACCATCGCAGGCACACCGCACTTGGCGGACGCATACTCATCGCCCGCGTCAACAACCGTGCGAGTCAATACACCTCACTGCCAATCATGCACGAGCTCGTAGCCGCGACCCGGCTTCTCCTCGCCGCCGCAGGCGTCCTGAAGCGCTTCCATTGCCTCATCTTCGTGTGTGGCAAGGACTTGTCTGTGCAAGGTTGCGGGGTGGCGCACGGGGGCAGAGCGATACGAAAAGCCGTCTGGGTAGAGAGGCGGATTGTTGGTGTCATCCGCCGCCCTCCACAGCCTGTCCCGTCCCGTGATGGCCGCTTGCAAGGTGAGGCTTGAGTGCGCGTCGCCGGGGAAGCCTCCGCCTCACCCTCCGCTGCAGCAGGCACTGGTTACCGGCTTGCCGGGCTCCGCACCCAGCGCTTCCTGGTTGGCGGGCGTGGTGACCGATGCCTCGGCTATGAGCGAATGGTCAGTACCACTCACGGGCGCCTTCCAGAATTGCCGCCGCCAGGTCCGCGTCCGAGGCCAGTGTGCTCATGTGGTCCAGGGTGCTGCGGAAGTACGCTACGTCGAGCCAGCCATCCATCGGGGGAGTGCCCCGAGGGAGCAGCACTGCCGAAGATCACCGAGATCGCCGCGAGCTACGGGATCGCCCAGCAAACTGCCCGCGAGGCCATCGTCGAAACGGAGATAGGCCGTGACCACGGAGGGACGGCAACCGGCCCGGGTGTATCCGCGGCGGTCAGGCCGACTGCGGGGTGCTGCGGGGGTGGGAGAGACGGTGGGCGAGCCGGCGCACGGCCCGGTCGCTGTAGGCGGAGCGGATCGTGGCGCTCAGGCGGTGGGCGCGGCGGGAGAGCGCCGCCGCGGCCCCGTGTTCCCGCCGGCTCAGGTGGCCGTGGGCCAGCCACACGGTGTAGAGCACCGTTTCACGCACCCGGCGCGGGTCGCAGTTGGTCAGTGCGGCGCTGATCCGGTGGCTTCCGTGCCGCGGACGCCCCAGGGCGATGTCGAGGCGGCCGGTGATGATCTCCATCTCGTCGGGGGTGAGCCAGTACGCCCAGGCAGGGTCCGGGTCGGTGCCCTCGCGGCGGGCCGCGTAGGCGTCCTGGGCACGCCGGATCGCCTCCTCGGCCTGCCCCCGCTCCCCGGCGACGGTGTGCGCCCAGGCGGCGCGGGCGAGAAGCAGCGCGCGGACCGCGGGGGTCGCGTCCGGGACGGTGTGCCCGAGGGCGTCCAGGCGGGCCAGCGCGGATCGGGTGAGAATGACCGCGTCGCGGCCCAGGCCGTGCTCGGCGAAGTGGTATCCGAGGCTGGAGACCAGCTGCGCGGCCAGGACAGGGGCGTTGGCGGCGTGAGCGGCCTTGATGCCCTGGAGGTGGTAGTGCTCGCAGGCCGGCGTGTCGCCCGCGTCCGCGGCTGACCACCCGGCGAGCTGGCACATCTCGGCCAGGGTCCGCAGCAGATCGCGGCCGACCTCCTCGGTGTGGGAGGCCGTGCGCAACAACGCCGCGGTACGGGCGAGTTCATCACGGACGGCCGGGTACAGGTCCCCGCCCGCAACGGTGTCGTCCGCCCGGTGCAGGTAGCGCAGCCGCGCCCGCACGACGTCCACCTCCGGGCCGCCGATGCGGCGGGACGGCCCGTGCCAGCGGTGGACATGGCCCGGTGGCGGCGGAGTGATCAGCCACTGGTGCACCACACGCACGGCATACGCGCGGGCGCTTCCTGCCATGACCGGCGCGGGTTCCCCGGCCGCGGAACCCTGGCGTGCGCCGAGGCCCGCGGCCAGTTCCTCGCGCTCCGCCGCTCCCCAGATGTCTTTGATCAGGTCCGGGGCGCCCTGCCCGTCGGGGGAGGCGGCGGCCGGTGCCGGGGAAGGGGAGAGGGGCGAGCCCAGGAGGGCGGCGAGGCCGTCCAGGGTGAGGGCGAGCTCGTCCGCCAACGCCCGGCGGACACCGGGCGACGGGACGGAGATTCCCCGCTCCCACCGGGCGACGCTGGAGACATCGACCCGCAGGCGCCGTGCGAGCGACTCCTGGGTGTGGCCGCGGCTGCGGCGCCGGCGCGCAAGGGCGGAGGAAGGCGGCATGCCCGCAGCCTAGCGCCGCACCCGGCACCGACCGGGCGCCGGTCGGGCAAGGCCGTCCCGGCGGTCCACGGCGCGGCACGCGCCCGTGCGGGTGCGCGCCGGGTGACGGGCAGATGCCGGGTTTCCGCCCTGGTCTGCGGCGGCCCGAACCGGTGGACTCGGTGCCGTCCACCCGTTTCCGTACCTCCAGGAAAAGAGCCCCATGCCACTGCTACGCGATCCCGCACTCGCCGACGAGGGCGCCAGCAAGATCGACTTCGCGTACCGCCGGATGCCGGTGCTGCGCGCGCTGGCCGAACGGTGGGCCAGGGAGAAGCCGCTGGCCGGTGCGCGGATCTCCGCCTGCCTGCATGTGACGACCGAGACGGCCAACCTGTGCCGCGCCCTGGTCGCCGGCGGCGCGCAGGTCGCGCTGTGCGCCTCGAACCCGCTGTCGACGAAGGACGATGTCGCCGCGGCCATCCAACGCGACCTGGGCGTCGAGGTGTTCGCCGTCCACGGATGCGACCGCGACACCTACTACCGCCAGATGGCCGGGGCCCTCGACCTGCGCCCGACACTGATCGTGGACGACGGCGCGGACTTGACCGCGGCCATCCACGAGAACCGCCCCGAACTGCTGCCGGACATCATCGGCGGCACCGAGATCACCTCGACCGGGGTGGTACGGATGCGGAACATGGCCGTCGACGGTGCGCTGCGCTACCCCGTACTGCCCACCAACGACGCCGTGACCAAGCATCTCTTCGACAACCGCTTCGGCACCGGGCAGAACACCATCGACGGCCTGCTGCGAGCCACGAACATGCTCTTGGCGGGCGCGACGGTGGTGGTGGCCGGATACGGCTGGTGCGGCCGCGGAGTGGCAGCCCGGGCCCGCGGCATGGGCGCCGAGGTCATCGTCACCGAGATCTCGCCGGTCCGGGCACTGGAGGCGAGGCTGGAGGGCATGCGCGTGCTCCCGATGCGGCAGGCGGCGCCGCTCGCCGACGTGGTGGTCACGACGACCGGCAACCGCGACATCGTCACCATCGCCCACATGCGCCACATGAAGGACGGCGTGGTCATCGCCAACTCCGGCCACTTCGACCTGGAGATCGATGTCGACGGCCTGACCGAGGCGGCCACCCACCGCCAGTACGTGCGCGAACACTGCGTCGCCTACACCCTCCCGCAGGGACACCGCATCCTGCTACTGGCCGAAGGGCGGCTGCTGGGACAGGCCGCGGCGGAAGCCCACCCCGCCGAAGTGATGGACATGACCTTCGCGACCCAGGCCCTCGCGGTCCACCACCTGACCCGGTACGCATCGAACCTCTCCCCAGGGGTCCATCCCATCCCCCGGGCGATCGAAGACGAGGTCGCCTCCGCGAAACTCGACGCGTACGGCATCACCCTCGACGAACTCAGCCCCCGCCAGCGCGACTACCTCGGCTCCTGGCGCATCGGCACCTGATGCACACCCCCACCGAGCACATCACACACATCGTGTGGGACTGGAACGGCACCCTCTTCCACGACGCGGACGCGCTGATCGCCTCCACCATCGAGGCCTTCGCCCGCCTCGGCCTGCCACCACTGACCCCCGAACGCTACCGCGAACTGCACACCCAGCCGATCGACACGTTCTACGACCGGCTGCTGGGCCGCCCCGTTCCACCCGCGCTGCGCACGCAACTGCACACAGCCTTCCACAACGCCTACGCGCACCGCAGACCCGATATCGGCCTCGCCCCCGACGCCCTCGCCGCGCTGCACACGGTGGCACAGACCGGCCGCACGCAATCCGTGCTCTCGATGTATCCCCACGACGCACTCAGCGCGCTGATCGACCACTTCGCGCTGCGCCCGTACCTGGCCCGGGCGGACGGGCAGCAGGGCGCGGACACGGGATACAAACGCGACCATCTGACGGCCCACCTGCACGCCCTCGACCGCGCTCCCGGCAACGCGCTGCTCATCGGCGACAGCGTGGACGACGCGCGCGCGGCGAAGGCCGTCGGTGTCCGTTGCGTCCTCTACGCCAGCGGACTGCACGCCCCCCACGCCCTTCGCGCCGAGGGCGTCCCCGTCGTCCACACCCTGGCGGATGCCCTGACCACCGCGCTCCCGCCCGCCTCATGACGGCCCTTTGACCAAGCCGCGGAGTCCGCCCCCGGCACCCTGCCCGGCAGGGTGCCGGCCTGGACGGTACCGCGCGTACCCCACGTGCCCTGACCGCTGTCGACCTCGACACGGTCCGGGAGGTCCACGTCCCGGCTGCCCGGCCGGGGCCGGATCGCTTCGTGGCGCAGACGCCCGGCCCGTCCCGGTGCGTTCGGGGATCGGGCCAGGGTCAGGCCGGGTTGGTGAGCAGCTTCATCGCGAGCGCATGTGTCTCCGCGTCCGTCTTCTCCGGGCTGCCGGTGCCGAAGGGGGGCTCGGGGTCGTACTCCAGGGCCAGCTCCATGGCACGGCCCACCCGCTCGCCCGCAAGGCGGGCGGCGAGATACAGCCCCATGTCGATTCCGGCGGAGACCCCGGCCGCCGTGATGATCTTGCCGGATTCGACGAAACGCCCGGGTGTATAGATCGCCCCGAATTCCTTGAGACGAGCACGGAAGGCCCAGTAGGTGGTGGCGGGTACGCCACGCAGCAGTCCGGCTGCTCCGAGCATCAGCGAACCGGTGCAGACCGAGGTGGTCCATATGCTGTGCCGGTGGGCCCGGCGAATCCAGTCGAGGACTCGCCCGTCCTCCATGCTGGCCTTCGTGCCGCCGCCTGATATCACCACGATGTCGGGGCGGGGCACCTGGTCGAGGGACTTCGCCGCGGCGATGCCCAGTTCGCCCGTGTCCGTGCGGACCAGGCCGGCTCTGACGGCCACGGTGGTGACCTGTACGCCGGGCACCCGGCAAAGCGCTTCGTAAGGCCCCACCGCGTCCAGGGCGGTGAACCCGTCGAACAGCAGGATCGCCACCTGCACCTGTCCCGGCTTTCGGCTGCCCCCGACGGCCGCCGCTGCCGGAGCTGTGGCCGCCGTGGCGGCGATTCCCACGCCCAGTGTCGCCCCCGCGGCTGTCAGAAACGCCGTGCGGCGGCTGTGCGTCTGGTTGTCGCTCATTCCCCCGGTCCTCTCGCTCGCTCCGTGCCCTGTGCTCCAGGAGTCGGCACGGACCCCGGCCGAGTTCCCGGGTGTGCGTGGGTGATGCTGGAAGAGTGGGGCGGGCGCCGGTGACCTCGACGACCAAAGGCCTCCTCCAGCCCCACCCGACCGCCGCCCCGAACAGCGCCTCAGCGAGGCGCTCGGAGACCAAGCCCGGCGCGAAGCGGGCAACGGCGGCCCCGAGGGCACCGAGCAGCTCAAGCCCCGGATCACCCCCCTCGAACAGCACATCGCCGAGCTGACACTCCACGACCAAGGCGACGGGGGCTCGCCGCCGCCCGCCAGGGCTGACGCGGAGCTCGACTCCCCGGCTTCCGGCCGCGCGCTGCTCCTGCGCCAGGCCCGCTCCGCGCCGGTCCTCCACAGGTGATGCTCCAAGGCCGACGCCAGCACCTGACTGAGGCACAGACTCCACCGAACGATGCCCCCCTGGGGCGAGGTGCGTTCCCGCCCCGGGACCGCTTAGCCTCTACCCGTCCGCCTGGCCTCAGGCGGTTCAAGGGGGAGGGTGTCCATGCAGCAGCGCGGAGCGGGCAGCGGGTTGAAAGTCGCGGCCTGGGTACTTGCGCCACTCGGGCTGCTCCTGGCGCTGGGGAGCATCGGGTACCTCCTCACGCATTACCAGGGGGCCACCGTCGTGAGCGAGGCAATGAAGCCCACGTACGGCCCAGGCGAGCGGCTGGTCATCGAGCGTATCGACGCAGGCGAGATACGCAGGGGCGATGTCGTACTCATCCATGTGCCCGATCGCTATCAGGGCATACCGGCCCTGCAGCGGGTCATCGGGATGGGCGGCGATCATGTGGTGAGCGACGGAAGCCGGATCACGCTGAACGGGAAGCCGGTCGACGAACCGTATGTGATGCGCGGCGAAGTGCTCCCGACAACCGGACCGTACGACGTGAAGGTGCCGGACGGGCGGTTGTTCCTGCTGGGCGACAACCGGGGGAATGCGAACGACTCGCGGTACTTCCTCGACAGACAGTCGGGCAGCGTCGCGGCCTCCGGGGTGCGCGGGCGAGTGCATGAGGGTATCGCCGCGCCGGCGGTATTGGTGGCGCTCGGGGTCCTCGGGATCGTGCTGACCCTGGTCGGGATCGGACTGGGGATCAGAGGATACGCGGCCGGGCAGCGCGCCCGGCGGTCGCCCGCGGCTGTGCCACCGCGGCCCGCGGCCTGAACGATCTTGCGACGGCTCCGGTGAAGCCGGGTGTGACCGCTGCGACAATCTGCTGGAGCCTCCGCCCCGTACATTCTCTGCGTGGCGGAGGCACAGTCGTTCACTGAGAGGTGAGGTACGTGGTGGACTGAACTCGCTGACAGAGCTCGCCGCCGAAGAAGAATGTCGGCGCAGCAGCAGAGACCGTGCGCTCGCAGCGCGTCTTCCACCCCTGCGCACGGCCGGTGAGAGCACCAGGCCCCTCGGTCCCGACCGGCTGGCCGTGGTCAGCGGTGCAGTTGCCCTGCCCCGTCACTCCGACGAGGCGAGGCGGGAACCCCACGTACAGGGGTTGCCCGGTGTCACAGGTCCAGTCATTCTCAAAAGCCGCTCTGGGCGGCGTCCGGCCGGCCGGTGAGGCGCTGGCCGGTACGGCGGACAGTGTGAACAGCGCACCCACAGTGGCGGTCGTGATGCACCGGCTGTACAGGGCACGCTTCCTCCGTTCCGGCGAGATGCGGACAGGCGAGAGATGCGGAGTCATGATCGCCTCCTCGGAGAGTGAACACGCGGCGCGTGCTACACCTCAGCGCACCGCCGAACTCCCCTACCCGAGAGGGAGCACCGGAGTTGCGCCGCAGCAGAAGAGAGGCGCATCCCAAGGTGTCGACGATCAGCGGGCGATCGATGGAGAGACGACCCCTCCTGACCCCGCAGCGCCCTGATCCCCGCCTGCGTCCTCCCGCTCATCGACACCAACGCACGCCAGACCGGGCGTCGGCTGGGTGATCTACGCGGTCCCGCCCCCCTTCGGCGCGGTGCTCGCCGGCATGATCTACCGAGCCTCAGGGAACGCGGCGCAAGCGCTCACGAGGAGGAAGTGCGCGTACGCCCGGGTCTCCTCCTTCGGGTACATCTCCTGGGGCAACACCAGATGCTTCTGTACGGAAACGGCCCTGGGGCCGGGCGCGGCGGTCTGTCAGACGCCGTTCCGGCCCGTCAGGAACAAGCTCGGGCAGCGGGCGGTGAAAATCGCGGTGACGGTGGTGCGGCCGTCTGGGATAACGGGGCGGATACCCAACCGATCCCGTGAGGCCCCCGTGACGATCACCTGGTGCAGACTCGACGTATCCGACTTCCCCCGGTTGGGACAGTGGCTTCAACAGCCCCATGTCGCCCGCTGGTGGCATCACGAGACCTCGCCCGAGGCGGTCCTACGCGACTTCGGTCCGGCGGCCCGGGGCGAGGAACCCTCGGAGAACCTTCTCGTCGCCGTCGACGGAACCCCGGTCGCGCTGGTGCAACGGTCCTGGATCGCCGACTACCCCCAGTACATGGGCGACCTGGCGGCCCAGGCGGAGATTCCCGAACAGGCGATGACACTCGACTACCTGATCGGTGACCCCGCGCTGACGGGCCGGGGCCTTGGCACCCGCATCGTCCGGGCGATCGTCGCCGCCACCTGGACGGACCACCCGGAAGCCACGAGCCTCATCATCCCCGTCCACGCCGCCAACCGCGCCTCCTGGAGGGCACTGGAGAAGGCGGGTCTGCACCGCTACACCGAGGCGTCCCTGGAGCCCGACAACCCCGCCGACGACCGCGCACACGTCGTCTACCGGATCGACCGCCCGGCCCTGTGACCCACCCGGCCGGGACCAGCGCGCCCGTCGCGCGCGCGGCCTGGACGTAGAGTTCGCCGGGCGGCGGATCTCGCTCTGTGAGAGCGATCTGTGGCTCGCCCGGACGAGCAGTGCCGTGGGGATGGAGCTGGCGCAGTGGCGCCGTATCGCCGCGCTCCTTGAGGAAACGCCCGGTACCTGTAGCCCACAGCAGACGATCCGGTGGCCGCCGCCGCAGAAGAGGCGCTCGCCGTCCGGGGGGAGGTTGCCCGCGCCCCTCGGCAACGGGCCGAGGGGCGGTCGCGTCGTCGGAGGTCCGGGGCTATCTCCTCAAGGAGGGCGACGGCGGCCTCTCAAGGTCGCCCTCCTTGGCCTGAGCGCAGCGAACGGTTTACGTTCCCGGGACTCAGCCCAAGCTGTCCGGGATGATGCGGAGCTTCTCCGCGATGCGGGCGAGGGCCTTGTGGTCAGTCGTGCTGAGTGAGTCGAGCACGGTGCGGCGGACGGCGCGCAGGTGCGTGGGCGCCGCCTCACGCACGACATCGAAGCCCGCGTCGGTCAGTTCCGCGAGGGTGTAACGGCCGTCGGCCGGGTCGGGCGTCCGTACGATCCAGCCGCGCTGCTCACAGCGCTTGACCACGTTGGACAGGCGGGAGAGTGATCCGCTCGCGAGGAAGGCCAGCTCTCCCATCCGCAGCTTGCGCCCCGGGGCCTCGGAGAGATGGCTGAGCACGAGGTACTCGAACAGGGTCAGGTTGTGCTCCTGCCGCAGCGGCGACTCCAGTTTGCCGGGCAGCAGCAGGACGAGGGAGATCAGGCCCGTCCACGCCGCTTTCTCCTGTTCGTCCAGCCACCGCAGCTCCTCCTCGTCCTCGCCGCCCATCGCTCTCCCACCTCTCCGGCGAAGCCCGCCGCCACTCAATCACTTTACGCTTGAAGTAACTCCTTGCTAGGGTCACTTTACGCGTGAACTCACACGGAGGCGAAACGCGCCCCCATGCGCAGAGGTACGCGCAGGAAGAGGAGCATCATGAGCACCGTCACCTTCGGCGTCACCCCCGGCTTCGGTGAGAAGCTGCACCAGACCTTCGGCTACAGCGGGGCCGTCCGCGTCGGTGACCGGGTCGAGACCTCCGGCCAGGAAGGGGTGGATGACGACCTGGTCATCCCCGACTCCCTCGAAGACGAGATCATCCAGGCCTTCGACAACGTGGAACGCACCCTCGCCACAGTCGGCGCGACCTGGGAAGACGTCATCCATGTCAACTCGTACCACAAGGTCGCCCCGGGAGATGACGCCATCGGCGACGACCACAACGCGGTCATGGCCGGCCAGTTCCGCCGTCGCCTCGGCGGCCGCGCGCCGATCTGGACCGAGACCGGCGTCACGGTCCTCGGCCTCGCCGCCATGCGCGTGGAGATCCGCGTCACCGCGATCGTCCGCTCCGGAAGCGGTTCCGGAAACTGAACCCCCTGAACCACCGTTCAGACACCGTCTCTGGTGGCCTGACTCGTTCGCTGAACCATGGTGACGGAGCTGGTTGAGCGGAGTTGGTGCCGGATGACTCGTGGGTGCTGTTCCGGTGGGTGGCAGCGCTGAGAGAACAGGCGTCCACACGGCGGGGGCAAGCGGCGAGCGGGTATCACAAGGCCCTGGCCGCAATCAGCCCCCCGACGCCGGGGTCGGAGAGCGGCGCCCCGCCAGCGCCGACGCGACACACCATCACGGCTGCCGCCGGCCGGTGCCGCCTCACTGGCCCGAGAACGCTCCGAAGGAGAGGCCTCCGGCGGCCGCGGGCGGCGGCTTCGGCGGTGGGGGCGCGAGTACGGCCGGTGGTCGACATCGCCTTGGCGGCCGTCGACACCGTGGCCGTGGTGTACGTGATGCGCGGTGCGTTCAAACGCCATCACCTGCTCGCCGAAGCCCGCCGTTGCCTCTCCTACGTCCTTCGCGGCCGCCCGCACGAGCCCGGCCTGGACGAGACGATCGTGCAGACCGTCATCGACGACTACACCCGCCCCGCCGGCCGGGGCCTGATGATGACGGCCGACCTTCACGCCCTGTACCCCCGCGACATCGAGGACCAGGCGGTGCTGCGCACGCTGGCCCGCAACCGGGCACTGCCCCTCTACGCGCGGGCCCGCCTGGCCGCCCGGGCGTTGTCTGCCCGGGTCCACGCGGTGCGCCGCTCGAACGCCTGGGCTCCCGTGCCCGCCCGCACACCGGCGCCGTGCCCGGCGCCCCGCGGTCTCACCTGCGGCCCTCGCGCCCGGACCAGACGACCGGCCGCGCCCAGCAGCAGGGGACCGATGTTGCCGCGCTGGAGCAGACCCGCGCCACGATCGAGGCCGCCGCCCAGATGGCCGTCAGGCTCCAGGACGGCATCGGGGAACGCGCCGCCGCCCACCGCCCCCGGCCGCGACCTGCCCGTCCGGCGCCCGCGCCGTCACACACCCCGCCGCCCGGCGCGCAGCAGACGCCCGGCCGCACCCCCACCGGAGGACTCGCATGATCACACCGGAGAACCCCAGGACCCCGAAGACCCCCGAGATCCCGGGACTGGAGGACGCCCTCGCCCGGGCCCGCGCAGCCTCCGGGGAGACGGCCGCCGCGCTCGACGAGGGAAGGGAGCCCGAGCCCGATGAGCCTGCGGGCTGGCAGCCGATCCGGAAACGGCCCAGGACACCGAAGCCGAAGGCGGCCAAGAAGGCGGAGCTGCGCAAGCAGCGGCGGCGGCTCCCAGACGCCGGACGCCGGCGCCTTGCCGCCGGGCAGTCGCGCCGACCCCGCTCCCGACAGAGCCGGATCGGCAGCGCGGCCGCGCGCCGCGATGCCCGCGCCCTGTCCCGGATACGGCACTCCAACACCTTGCCGGGGTGACGATGCCGGGCATCGTCCACCGAGTGGAGCCGACGATGTTCCGCGTCCAGTGGCAATGCACGACATGGGGTGGAGTCCACTGGGCCCACGCCCTGGTCCTCGACCCCCAGCGGATCTCCCACCTGTGGGCCAAGGACCTGCCGATCGTCACCCACCGGGGACGTCGCCGGCATCCACGACGCCTTGGTCGGCCTCGGAGAGGAACTGGCGCGCCGCCTCTACCTCAACGACAGGGAGCCGGACGCCGCGTCCCGGCTCATCGTCTCGGTGGACAGCGCCTACAGCGCGCTGCGCCAGCTCACCCGCTACTGGGAGACGTCCCGCGGCAAGGACGACCCGCACATGTCCCCGGCCGTCACCGCCCTCGAGGCCGCGCTGTGGACCGGACGCGCCGCCCGTGTCCACATCATCCTCGACGGCATGCCCGCCACTAGCGTCCTCGGGGCCGCGCCGCACGAGCTGTTCGGCACGGTGATCCTGGCCCAGGTCACGGCCAGCACCTGGCAGCGCCTCGCCCCGCTCGCCGGCCCGCGCCGAAGCCGAGCACGCACTCGGGCCGCGGCCACGCCGCCGACGTCGGCGTCCCGCCTGCTGGCCGGGGGAGCCGAGACCGTCGAGCGCGTCATGCGCGACACCGGCCTGTGGACGGCCTTCCGGCCCTCGGCCGGTGACGCATCCGGCCCCATACGGCCCGCACTCCGGCGTGCGAGCGAGCCCCGCGGCCTTGCGTGATGGTCGGCGATGGCCGCCGTCCTGCGGGCATGTCGCTGCGCGCCGCCCACGACGAAACCGGCGTCCTGCCCGGCGTCTGGACGGGCCCGGCTCTGGCCGTGGCCGGGCCTGACGGCCGGGGACGTGGATAGAGCCACGTGCGGGTTTCCCGGTGTGAGCGTGGTGCTGGAGAATGGGCGCGCACCGTCACAAGAGAGTGCACGGGGGATGGGGAGGCCTGGGTGAAATTAGAGGTGCGGGTTGCGTCT
Source organism: Streptomyces sp. NPDC057638 (assembly GCF_042800315.1). Classification (NCBI taxonomy): domain Bacteria; kingdom Bacillati; phylum Actinomycetota; class Actinomycetes; order Kitasatosporales; family Streptomycetaceae; genus Streptomyces; species Streptomyces sp. NPDC057638. The sequence continues at coordinate 39,952 of NZ_JBHVHF010000004.1, read as the reverse complement.
GTGGGGGAACTGCGTTCCTTGCAGGGCTGGTTGCGGTCGGACCCTGAGGTGCGCAGATCTGCCACGGTCGGGGTGAGGGGGAGTACGCCGTGCCCGGGGGAGATGGGCGCGGCGATGGATGTGCTTCAGCTGGTGACGGGCAACGGGTGGAGTGCGGCGTCGTTCGTGCTGGCCCTGGTTACGTGGCGGCAGACCCGGCCACAACGGCCGCGGTTGGAGATCCGCCGCGGGGACACGGTCTTCGTTCTTACCGAAAGTTCCAACGAGGAAATCGAGCAGGTGATCCAGGCTTTGAACGCCGACCGTGACGAGGACGGGGAGCGGTGAGTGTACTGCCTGCCCCGGGGGCGTCGCGGGCGGTCCTGGTGGGGACGAGCCACTACCAGCATCTTGAGCAGCTGCCTGCCGTCTCCAACAACCTGCGAGCCCTCAAAGAACTCCTGTCGAGCCCATTGTCGCTGCAACTGCCAGCGCAGCATGTGACCGTCGTCGAGAATCCGGACGCCGCGCTCACCGTGGTGAGGGAGGTGAGACAGGCTGCCGCCGAAGCCACCGACACACTGGTTGTCTACTTCGCCGGGCATGGGCTGATTGATCCACAGGACACGCTCAGCCTGGCGCTGCCCTACACCGAGTTCGGCCGTGTCGAGACTGGTCTGCCCTATGAATGGCTCCGCCAGGTCCTTCTCCTGGACTCCAACGCCAAGCGCCACGTCGTGATCCTGGACTGCTGCTACAGCGGCCTGGCCCTGGGGCGGATGAGCGCATCACCCGGCCTTGCCGACCAAGCCGCCGTGGAAGGCAGCTTTCTCCTCGCTGCCGCAGCCGAGACCCGCACCGCCCTGGCACCCGTCGGGGACACCTACACCGCCTTCACCGGAACCCTGCTCGAAACGCTGAACCATGGGATTCCCGGCGGTCCCGAGCTGCTGGACCTGGGAACCATCTACCGGCATCTGCACCGGACACTGACAGCCCGGGGGCATCCCGTTCCGCAGGCCAGGGACCGTAACAGCGGTGCCCAGGTGGCACTCGGACGCAACCACGCGACTCTTCCCGCATCACAGGCGGCGGCTCCGCCCGGAGCGGAAGCCACCCGACTCCCATGGCCTGACGCGTCTTCGATCCACACCAGGTCGGACTCGGTGCCCGCGCCCCAGACGCAGCCGCGGGAGCAGAGCCACTTCCTCAAGGCCGCGGACGGCCGCTTGGCCGAGGAGACGGACGCCGAGAGCCCACTGGACAACACGCCCATCAGCGCGGACGCTGTGGATCACAGCGGCATGAAACCCGGCGGCGTACGCGTTCGCATAGATCCGCCGCAGCCAGTTGCTGTGGGTCACACCCGAGCACCAGAACCTGCTGCGGACCGCCGCAAGGCGAACTCCAAGAAGTTCGGGAGGAAGAGAACCCTGGTGTGGACCGGTGGGGTACTCGCCTTCCTGCTTGTGGGTGGCAGCACCGTCGGCTACCTCATCTACCAGAACGTCGACGGCAGCATCACGACAGCCTCCACCGACGGGGCCGGGACCGGCGGCTTCAGTAAGGACCGGGCCATCAACGTCCTGGTGATCGGCACGGACAAGCGCGCTGGCAAGGGCAACGAGAGCTATGGGAACGCCGACACCAGCATCCTCTTCCACGTCTCCGAGGACCGCACGAACGCGACCGCGCTGAGCATCCCGAGCAACCTGATAACGGACATCCCAGACTGCCCGACGACCCTGGCGAGCGGCAAGAAAAACATCCCCGGGACCTCCGGCGGACAATTCGGCACCAGCCTCGGGCAGGCCGAGCGCACCCCCAGCTGCACCATGCGGACCGTCACGGAGCTCACCGGCATCCAGCTCGATCACTTCATGGTGGCCGACTTCAACGCAGTCAAGGCGCTGACGACTGCAATCGGGGGCGTGGACATCTGTCTCGCCAAGGACATCAACGACAAGGAATCCCACCTCAAACTGTCCAAGGGCGAGCACACCATTCAAGGTGAGCAGGCTCTGGCCCTTCTGCGCACCCGGCTCTCTGCCGGATCCGGCAGAGACTTGAGCTTCATCGAAATCCAGCAGCTGCTTCTGGGATCGCTGATGCGCAAGCTGAAGTCCAACGACACTCTGACCAGCCCCACCACGATGCGGGAACTGGCGGAGGCGGCCGCAAAGGCGCTCACCGTCGACAACCAGATCGGCGACATCAACCAACTGCGCAAACTGGGTACGGAGCTGTTCTCGGTCAATCCCAAGAACATCACCTTCACCACAGTCCCGGTGGACAAGTCAAAGGCCGTGCAGGTCTTCTCGATGCTACGCAAGGATGTTTCCTTCACAGGGACGAAGGAAGCATCCGAGGAGGAACCCAAGCTCAAGGGCAAGATGGCCGCCGCAGCGGACGTACGGGTTGACGTCTACAACGGTGGCTCCGGTCCTGGCAACGCGCAGACGGTAGTGACCTGGCTGCAGGACAACATGGGCGTGCTGAAGTCCACCAACAAGGTGAACGCGCCAGCGAAGGTGGAGAAGACCCAACTCGTCTACGCGCCCAACCAGGCGGCCCAGGCACGCCGACTGGCCAACATGATGGGCCTGCCGGCCACCGCGATGAAACCGACGACGGACGCAGTTGGGCCGGACCCGATGGTGTTAACCCTGGGCCCTGACTTCACGGAGGCGGGCACCCCGCTCAAGCCCCCGGCCGACATCCAACAGGTCCAGGCGGACAAGGCTGTCTGCGTGCAATAGCCGCGCCTCCTCGTCAGCAGCTACGCCGACATGCACGACCTCGTCGATCACCTGGTCGTGCCCGACGGGGCGCCCGAGGCCGCGGCGACCGTCCCGCGTACGGCACGCGAGCTCCCTGCGCCAGTCGTACTACTGCTACGAGTTCTCCACCGTGGCGGTCCTGCACTCCCTGATCGCGGTGGAGACCGTGCTGCGCCACCGCATTCCCGACGCGGGCACCAAGCCGCTGCACCAGCTCATCAGGCAGGGAGCCGCCGACGGGATCCTGACGGCCCGGCAGGCCGAGTACCTCGACGACGGCCGTAAGATCCGCAACGGGATGGCGCACGGCCGGACCACACACGCGGCGATGCCGCCGGCCATGGCGGCGCCGATGGTGACGACGTCGTTCACGATCGTCTCCGAGCTCTGCGCCGCGACCGCTGGATGATCACGGCCCGGTAACGACGCCGTGTGGGCGTCACACGGAGCCCGGATTTCCCACCTGTAGCAGGTGAATGGCGGGATGGGCCCGCCCCACCTCCAGGAGCACCCCGTGGCGAGCACCGCCGACGAACCTGAGCAGTACCCTGACCGGACCGGAGGGGACCCCTCCACGGGCCCCTCCATCACCCCTCCGCGCCGCGCGCTCAGCGGCTGGACGTTTCCACAGGTCAGACCCGGCGGACAGAGGGTCGGCGCAGCGCCGACAACCTCACGTAGATGGAGCAAGGCGCCCTGAGTACCGGAGGACTTCGACCGGGCCTCGACGCCGGGATCCTGCAGGCCTTGGGGATCTTCCAGAGGGCTACGCCCGACCAGTTGTGGAAGCTGACCCGTCCAGGCAATGGCTGCGTAGGTGAGAGCGGAGAGCGAATGTTGGTGATTCCTGGCAGCGGTTCTCCGTCGAGGGCCCAGGAATGTCGAGAAGTAACAGCATCTGGGAGTGGTGGTGGGTCGGCCGAGTGGGTCAGAGTCCGAATCGACGCTTCCACCAGGGAAGGTTGGGTGCTTCGAAGGGGTTGTTGACCGTACGTCGGAGAATCTGGTCATCTGCTGGCTCGATGACTGCACGTAGCTCACGTCGTGCCTTCGTCTGGAGAGCGTGGAGCGTGAGCTCCAGCAGCGTGCGGATGTGGTACTCGCCGTTCCGCAAGTCGGTGTCGTCGTAGCCGTAGAAGGGAGTGAGGTCGTCCCTTCGCGACCGCCGGACAGTGGAACTCCATCGGCGAAACGCGTGTGCGACCTCGCCTGCGGGGAGCCCACTGATGCGTTCGAACTGTGCGATCTGCCTGTTCGTGGATGCGGACAGCCCTCGGATCACCGGGGCTCGACGGTGCTGGGACCGGTTGGGACGGCGTGGGAGCTGAGCCCTGATCTCGCCCGGTGACCGGCGAGGCATGAACACTTCCAGAGAGGAAGACGGTAGGTCCGTCGACGTTAGACCGCTTCAGAGCCCGAGATCAAGGCTGCGGGAAGCGCTGGCGGCAGATGCTCAGCCAGCCGCGGCTTGTTGTTCTGCGCGGGCGCGGATGGTGGCGAGTCGGTAGGAGTCGTGCCGGTCTCGATGATGTTGCCGCCGAAGGTGAGATGAGACGCAGCAGAGTAGAGACCGCGCCGGGCTCGCAGATCACGCAGGTGCTCGCCACCTGGGCGCTCCCGGCGCAGGCGTGGGAGCAGATCGACGCCGACACCGCCCGGCTCAAGGCCGGGGAGGACAGCGGTTCCCCCCACAGGACGAGCGCTACGTCACCCCGGACGTGGCGTGACCCGCCGGTTCACCGTCCAGTACACCGACCAGGCCCAGGACTCGCTCAACCAGATGTCCTCGACGGTCTGGGCCCGGTTCGAGACGGGGATGGCCCGGCTCGCCGCCGGCCCGGACGGGCACGGCTCCACCCCGGCGAAGGCAGGCCGGGAGGAGGACCGGCGGTCGGCTACCGTCGCCGGGTTCGTGGTCGTCATCACCGCCCTGCACCGGTCCGGGCACCGGTGGAGCACGGCTTCGCCCACCTCAAGAACTGGCGCGTGCTCGGCAAGGTCCGCACCGACCCGGCGTGGGCGACCGCCCTGGTCAGGCCCCTGCGCGTCCTCACAAACCGCGAAGTTTCCCGGTGACCGACGATCTTCACCGAAGTCATCCACCCACGACCACCACGAGCATCCCGAACCCCGCACACACCAGACCCGTGACCAGCAACTTCACGAGGCACACTGCTCAATGGCCGCCCGCTGTCCACAGGAGGCCCCGGCAGGATTCTTGAGCTATGGACATCAGCTCGCCGGGTATCGCCCGGCAAACAAGAAGACGCCGCGCTGCGAACGCCACGGTGCCCTCCTCCAGCCCGAGGAGCGCACCGAGTTCGCGGCCCGGTTCCTGGCCGGCCACCAGGCGCAGATGGCGTTCCTCCTGGCCCGCTACGCCGGCAACGCCTCCCTGGCCGCCGCGCTCTTGGGCACTGGTGCGTACGGTGCGCCGCCACTGCCGTGGGTGGCCGTCACCGCCCGGGCTCCGGCTGCGCCGGGCCCTGCGCCGCCGTGTCGTGGACCTCGTGTGCCCGCGGTGCCTGTCCGATCGTGCGGTGGAACAGGCGAGCCAGGCGAATCGGGAAGCCCGGCGCGCGACCCGACGGCTTCCGGGTGATCCCGGCGGGGTGGATCGCTGACACGCCGGGTGCCCGAGAACCTTCAGCTCCCTCAGAACTCTGAAAGCTTTTCTGCATTATTAATAGTAAAAAGCTGATGAAGATGCGGAAGTTGCATGGATTCAGGTAAGATGGTGGCATGGGATTGCGCTTGGAGGAGTCGCTGCGGCTGACGGTGGCCGCGTTGATGCAGGTAACGGGTGAATCGCAGCGGTCGGTCGCAGGGGTGCTGGGACTGACGCAGACACAGGTGTCGCGCCGGCAGTCGGGTGCCATCTCCTGGAGCCTGCGCGACGTCGACGTTCTGGCCGAGCACTACGGCATCGGCGCGCTGGACCTCCTGGCGGGTCCGACCAGAGCATGCGAGGCGCTGCCCGCCGACAGGCGCCGTACCGTGCGGACCGAAGCAAGGGGGACGGGCCGGTGAGCGACTTCGACGCGATCGACTCGCTGCTTGACGCCGTCGGCCCCCAGGCCGAACTCCCGCCCTGTCACGTGCGCCGCGAGCTGCGGGAGCGGGCTCGGCTGTCCAAGGCACAGGTGGCACGCGCGCTCGGCGTGAGCCCCTCAACCCTCAGCGGGTGGGAAAGCGGCCGGGACCCGACCGGCGAGATCCGCACCAAATACGCCTACCTGCTGGACGGACTGAACGCCAAGCTCGCCACCGAGACCGAGACCGAGACCGAGACCGAGACGGCGCCGGCTGCGGAGCAGCCCGTCACGTCAGGCACGGCCGCGACCGCCACCCCCTTGTCTTCGCCCGACCTCGGCCAGGACGAGGACGGGGACGACGTGGAGCTGCTCGTCGCCCCCGAGCCCTGTGTGCTGTGCGGCCATCCCGCCGGACAACGCGTGGCGGGGTTCGCTCAGCACCTGACCCCGGCCGACTGCCGACCCACCGCCACCGGGGCCCCAGCTGCCCCACCAGCCGGACAGCCCGCGACGCACACCCCGAAAGCGCCGCTGCGCACGACACGTCCGGCACGTGCGACGGAGCGTTCCAAGGGCCCGGCCCGCCACGCGTTCCAGGAGACGTCCGGCCCGGTCGACCTGATCCGCGAGGCCGTGCAGGGTGCGCTTGCCGAGCACCGGGGCGACGTCGACGCAGCCACGGCGGCGCTGGTGAAGCGGGCCATCCCGGACGCGATGCGACTGCTGGACAAGACTCGTAAGGGCGCCCGCTACGACGTGATCGCGCACCCCTGGATCCCCGACATCTGATGAATCTGCCGACGATCACTAGATTGGTGGGTTGTCTGAGCTGGTGTTCTAGTGATCGTTTCGGGACTGATTCAGGTACTTCTGGGATGGCCTACGAGAAGTGTTGATGGGCTCTGAAGTACAGGTTTAGTAGCTGCCTCGGAATGTAGTGATCAGTACGGGATTTTGTTTGTGCTGCGGAGGCGTGCGGATCGATTTCCCCTGGTCGGAGCCGGTGTGACGGTGAGCGCCGAAGTCGGTCCGACGGTGTACCGCAGCCCTGTATGGCGGCTGGAGAGGGTGCGATGCGACGCCGTGGGTGGGACTTCGAGCCAGGAGGGCGGGACTGCGAGGTCTTTGCGACGCGATGACGCCGAGGGGCGGCCGTGAGATGTCCGCCTTGTCAGCGGGACCGTCGGGGCCGAAACTGGCTGATAGGCCCGATTCGACGAACTGCCTTGTAGCCAGAACCGCCCCGGTGCCCCTCAGAACCGTGCGTAGGCGTTGCCGGTGCAGTCGCTGCACAATCCGATGTCGAGTGCAAAATCAGCCCCACGCTGACAGTCGCCGCACACTCCCTCGACGGGGTGCACGCCCCACAGGCACATCAGTACCTGCCCGTCAGGCTCATCGGCTGTCGGTACTGGCACGACGCATGCCTGCCCGGTGGAGCATTCGGAGCACTCGTAAGCCGGCGGCTCCCCGCCTTGTGTGATGGCTTCGTAGAAGCTCCCGACGCCATAAGCCTCGACTGCGTCCGGAATGTCGTCATAAGCCTTCCCGCACAGCAGGCATCCCACAGGACGCTCATCGCCGCCGGTCACGAGCGCCGCGAAGTGGCCGCAGGACAGGCACCGCAGCGTATGACCGCCGGCGGGCCCGAGTTTCTCGCCCAGAGGGCCCAGGCGGTGGTTCACCAGCCCGTGGATCCGGCCGACGAGCGGTCTGATGCTCTCCATCAGCTCCCAGGCCTCTGCGGCCGCATCGCTGTTGTCGTGGGGCAGCAGCTCCTCGTCGATGAACGTCAGCAGCAGGTCAAGGACAGGGATGGCTCGCGCCTCCACGGCAACGGCGGTGTCGGTGGCCCCGAAGTGGGTGAGACGGTTACGCAGATCGACCAAGGCCTTCAAGGCCGCATGGTCCGGGTCGATCGGGTCCGCGATCTTCGCTCTGTCACGTAGTCGTTCAAGCGCATCCTTCGTCCCGACGCTCTTGAAGTCGCCTTGACGGTGCAGCCGTTCGTCGAACTTCTCCGGCTTCACCCACACGAGGGCCGGATCGTGCTGCTCCAGACGTGCCTTGAACAGAGTCTCGGCCGCGAACTGCAGGTGCAGCACGGCGTACTTCAATGCGCGGCCCTCCGGCTCGTCCGCCAGCGAACTGACCGAGCTGTGCAGGTAGTCGAGCCCGTTGATGATGACCGGGAAATGCATGTCACCACGACTGCTCATAGGTCCCTCCCACGTGGTTGCGGTCTTGCAGGTAGTCGGTGCTCTCATCGTCCTGGGACCTGACTGAGCCGTGTGCACCCGGGGCATGCCTCACGGGTGTAGCAACGCAGCCGCCAGGCTCGGGGCGGTCAGGAGCGGGCCCAGCCCAGAGCGTCGCACAGTTCCTCAGCCGCCTGTCGGGACTCAGGACCGAGATGTGGTGAGAGCCCGACACCCATACCAATAACGGCAGGACTCTCCAGCCTCTGCTGGAAGACACCGATGCCGGCAAATGGGTAGTCGGCCGTCACCTCCTCAGAGGCGGCCAGAGAACCCGCCCAGACCCAGTCGGACCGCATCCACGCCGCTCCGTAGCGGGAGAGGTCGACCAACAGGAGTACGGGCACGCCGTCGAGGGACCTTCCCTGCGCGGCCTTGGCCGGGCTGCGCCCGGCTGCGACCGCGGCGTAGAGGGCGGAGGACATAGGGCCGGTGAGTTCAGCGCCTGCGACTTCCCACCCCAGCCACTCCTCGCTCTCCCGTACGTGAACAGTGACGGTCAGCGGTCCGGCGTTGATCACGACGTCACCGACATTAATCACCACCGGTTCCGGGCTTCCGCTGGCCGCCACGGTCGATGCCTGGTCATGGACTGCGGCGATCACCTCATCCGCGACTGCGGGCCTCAGCCTGCTGGGGTAGTGGCTGAAGACCATATGGACGCCGAGGCCGCTGTGCGGCTGGAGCTCTTCCTCGATGCGCTCGAACAGCTCGTTGATCCCTGGAGGAGACGCGGACGTCACCTCCACGCCCGCGACCGGACTGGCGCCGCCCTTGGTCGGCAAGATGAGGAAGTCGGGATTGGGCTCGCCTGGTTTCCCCAGGTCATACCCGATACCGGCGGACGCCAGAGCACATGCGACGGCGAACTCACTCCGCATCTCCAGGAACTGTCCCATGGACATGAGGCTGGCGAACTCCCGGCGCTTCGCTGCCCACCTGGCGTCACCGCCATCAGCCGAGTCCAGAGCAGGCCTGTACGTCTCCTCGACGTCCTTCTCGTCCGCGCCGGGAAAGACGCCGAAGGGGCCACGCTCGCCCGGCGCCGCCGCACCGAGTTCGGCAGCACCGCCCTTGCGCCGGTGGAACTGAGGAAACACGCAGCAGCCTCACAAAGATGGGGGACAGAGCGAGATTGTCTCAACCCCTCCGGCCAGCGCGGTATCGATACCCCCACAAAGCGGTGGCCGCCAAGAACCGCCAGGCGGCTCATGGCGGTGACCAGCCGGAAACCTACTCGTACCGCAAAAGCCAAGCGGCAGTGGTACCCGACCGGTGGCAGGCCCTCAGCGTCTGCAGGAGCGTCGCCGTGCGGCTCAGCCGAGCTGTGCTGTCGCGGCGTCGATCTCCTTCATGGTGATGTTCTCGCTGCCGTTTTGGATTGCGAGGACGGCGGCGGTGGAGATGACGTAGGTGAGGGCTTTGAAGTAGCCGCCGGTGCGTCGGTGGAGTTCGGCGGCGTGCTGGCTCAGGGCGTTCTTTTCCAGCCGGTGCAGGCTCAGATCCGCCTCGAAGCTCGTCAGCACGCGCCGGAACAGCTCCTGTTCCTCGGCTTTGGTACCCAGGGGCAGGGGGTGCAGCCAGGTCACCGGCAGCAGGGCGGTGGGGGAGGGGGAGACGGGCTCGGCGGGCTGTCCCGCCTGTTCGAGCCGGACCCTGTTCTCCTCGCTGACCCGTGTGAGGTCTTGGGCCAGGATGCGGGCCTGGTGCAGACGATGGCTGGCGCCGGTGCCGCAGAAGATGAGCGAAATGCCCAGCTTGTTGCGCAGGTAGTCGAAGTAGGGGAGGACGTTGGCGAGGTGCTGGGGGGAGGCGCGGTCGATGTCGTCGATGAGGAGCAGGCGGGTCTGTGCGCTCTCGAGGACGTAGTTGACCGGCAGGATCACGTCCTGGTGGCGGCGCATTTCCAGAACCTCTGCCAGGCTTTTCGGCTCGGGGTTGAGTCCCAGGTAGGAGCCGAGTTCCCAGATCCAGTTCACCCTTGGTTCGGGGTCGGCGGGGGTGGTGATGTGCACGACCGGGATGGTGTTCGCCTGCCTGCCGCCCATCGCGGATTCGATCTCTCGTTGGGCGGTGCGTCCGATCGCCCGCAGCAGGCACGTCTTGCCTGTGCCTGAGGGGCCGTCGATGACGTGGTCCATCAGCCCGTCACGGCGCCCGCTGTTGCCATGGACCGCCTTGACGACCATCTCCTGCATGTGGGTCATCGCATCGGTGGGCACCATGCGCAGATGCCGGTGGTAGGCGATGGCCTGTTCGTCCTCCTTCCTGTTCGTGGCAGGAGGACTGTCCGGCGCCAGAGCGGGCGGGACCACATCCTCGTCGACGAAGTGCGTCCAGCCGGTGAGCTGGAACAGCGGCAGGGGCCGCATAGGGGTGTCCTGCAGCTGCTGACGCAGACGTGCTTCACGCTTGTTGCGTAGTTCGACGGATGCCTTCATCACACCTCTCTCTCATCGCGGTTCGGCCTTGCACTCACAGGCCGGCCCACAGCCGGATGTCCTGCCCCGGGCGTCGGCTTACGTGGTGCCGGGATGTGCACGGCTGTGGCACGTCGTCTACGCCTCCCACACGTCGCCCTCGCTCTCGTCACCGATATCACCATCCGCATCGACGTCGTCGACAAGCTCCGCCTCGACGACCTCATAGACATCGTCCGGATCTTCGACCATGGCGCCGTCCGTAAAGTCGTCGCCTTCGTCGTCGGGGAAGAGCGCTGCCAGCGGGTGCGGGTCCTGCCCGCCCTGCGACGCCTCCGTGCCACCTGTGCCTGCGGGCAGCGCCGGCAGAGAGTCTGCGACCGGAGGGGACCAGGGAGAGATGGGCTGTGCCGGATAGGGCCGCAGCGTCGACAGGTCGAACTCCTCCAGCTCCGCGTAGGGATCCCGGGATGGTTCCTCGGTCTCCAGCTCCAGTCCCTGGAAGATCGGTTCTTTCCCGGTGCGCTTGGGCGGCGGCTTCGATGAGCGTCGCCGGCGGTCGCGCTGCGCCAGGGACAGGGCGATGGCTTCCTCGTCCTGCTTGCTGTCGCCGGATACGAGGTGCTGCTCTGCGTGTTCCTGCCACATGTCCGCTGTCCATGGATCGGTCAGCAGGTGCCGCAGCCGGAAATCGCAGGTCACCCAGGTGTCCGTGGTGTGGTCGTACAGCCATACCCGCTCGGGGCGGTAGGGGTTGAAGCGGCATTCCCACTGGCCGCCTCGGCCGGGCAGTTTCGATCCGCCGCGCAGGAGGATCTCCCGGTAATGCCCGGCGTCCTGCGCGACGGGCTGGTACGTCCGGCGGTTGATCATGAATCCGCCCTTGCCAGGAGTGACCCACCGCGCCAGCAGGAAGAAGCGGTTCTCGGCAGGGGAGAGCGGTACGGTACGGTAGCCGCTGCGGGCCACCTGGACGGCATACATGTCGTTGGGGGACAGCATGATGCCCGGGCGGAACGGATCACGCATCCCCGAGTGCGGGTTCTGCTGGTACTCCAGCGCGACCCATTCCTGGGCCATCTGCTGAAGCTCCGCGATGGTGAACAGCGGCATGCGGTCGATGCCGCGGCCACGCTTTCTGTGGCTGCGGCCCTGCCAGCCGTGCCGAACGTACTGACTGAAGCGGACCGCGAGGGTGATGAAGAAACGCTCGGCGAGCGGCTTGTCGGACGCGGTCCTCTTGCGCGCGGGGCGGCGGGCGATACGCAGCCGGTCGCAGACCTCGGTGAAGTGCTCGCTCACATAGGGGCTGCCGTGGTCGTAGATGATCAGTCCGGGGCGGATGACCGGGCGGGCGGCGGTCGCCTCCGTGAACCGTTCATCCGCCGCCGCCAGCGCTTCGAACGGCAGACTCGAGGCAGCAGCCGCGCTGAGAGGGTCCCAGCCGGGCATCACGGGCCAGGGCGCGAAAGCCTGGGCCAGCATCAAGGTCAGATCGATCGCGCGGGTCGCCTGGCCGACCTGCCCACTCTCGGTGTCCCTGGGACGGCTGGGAGTGATCATCAGCGCGCAGAGACTGTGGCTGGCCACGTCGATCAGCGTGGTCATCTCCGTGGCGGTGGGCCGGCCGTTGTCGCCGCGGGCCAGGATCCGCAGCGGTGTCGTGTCGACCTGCGTCACCTGCCCCGGCCGCAGCACGACCTCACGCCCGCCATGGGGCAGCGGCGGAGTGGAGGCCAGCGCAGCACGGCCGCGAGTCGGCAGGTCCAGGACATCAGCCAGTCCGGACTCTTTCATCCGCAGATAGAACGTGGACCGGGAAGGCAACAGAGCCGCCGCGGCCGCCCGGCCACCGAGCTCTTTGCCATGGCGCGCGTGCAGCAGGTCCTCGACCTCTTCACGGATCAGGTCGATGGTCACGTCCGAATCGTTCGCACGTCGCGCCACGACGTCCTGCATGGCGGTCAGACAGCGCGGATCGGTGAAGCCCCCCGGCCGTCGTTCCCGCGCCACAGGTAGCAGGACGACCGGGTTCTCCCCGGCCGCTTTCCACTTACGCCGCTTGTCAGCGAGAGTGTGGGCGGAGTAACGCAGCCCCTCGGCCGCCATCCGCGCCGACATCGCAGCACACCTCTGGGCCAGCGTCGTTTCCGGCCCGAACCCCTGCGCACGCTCGCTGCGGCCAGGCGTCAGACCGGTGTCGATCTCCACCATGCGCGCCTGCCAGAGGGCGGCCTCCCTCTCCCGTCCCTCCTGCAGTCCTGTCGCCCTAAGGGCCGCTCCGTCCGTCGCCTGCGCCGCACCACTGGTGAGAACGGCGAAGTCGTCCGCTCCCACCAGCCACCGGTGCGACACCGCGCGAGGGGACTCCTCGCCGTTCTGCCCCACCAGCGTGACCAACGGCCCCCGCCACTCCACCACCTCCCACTCCTGCCCCTGCCAGCGCACCTGCGCTCCGATGGACAGCGACTGCGCCCGCCCGCCCTTGCCCGTCATCGCCACGCCCCCTCTCCGGCCTTCAGGCTGTCCACACCTCGGCATCGGGCAACAGCGGCCGCCTGCCGTCGAACAGCAGCCGCCGCTGCCACAGCAGCCGATAAGCAAGGTCGAGCCCCGACAGCTTGTCCAGTCCGCTTGCCTCCACCCCCGCCCGCAGCCCCCTCGGCGACCTGAAAACCTCCAGCAGAGCCCGCCCGCAGCTCTCTTCCAGCCCCGAGGCAAACCGGTAGCCGGCCAGCCAGGCCAGGTTCCGTCCACGGACCCCCGAGGGCTCACGGACCTGCTGTACCCGCCAGCCGGCCTCCCGGGCCACCTCTGCGAGCACCTGAGACCTCGACGCAGGCACGTCCTGCTTGCCCAGCGGCTTCAGCACCAGCACCTCGCGCACCCCATCGGCTCTGCGAGCCACGAAATCCGGCCGCCAGCGGCGCTCGCGCCCACCGGCCCGCCACCTCAGCTCCACCGGGCCGGCGCTGAACGCCACCCACTGCGGCTCGAAGTCGAGCTCCATCGCCAGCCGCCACTGCCGCAGGCTGCCGCACACCACCGTCTGCTCCCGCGTCGCGATCGGCCAGTACGTGATGATGCCCTTGCGACCCCGGTACGGCACCGGCTCGCTCACCGGCCCGAACTCCTCCAGGGCCAACCCACGCAGCGCTGTCGCGCGGCACGCGCGCACCGGCCCGTACGGCTCGCGGTACAGTGCCACGACGTCTGGGCCCGCCTGCTTGTCCAGCGGCCCACCAAAGGAAGCCGCCGCGCTCACGCAGACCACCGCCCGCTTCCGCGTACGTGTCCGGTCGGTTCTTCCTCCCGCACCCGCCGTCCGGGCGCCATGCGGGTGGCGCGCCCCCGCTCCGGTCGGCTTTCTGCCGGCCACGACGGACCAGGCGAGGACCGACAGGTTCGCGACACGCCCTTGCCCTGCCCCTCTTCCGGCGTTGGAAGTACCGCAAAAGCCCAGGCAGCCATACTGCTCCGCGCCAGTGTGTGCACAGGGCTCCCCGGCGACCCGATACACCCGAAAGGGTGAACACGCCGGTATGCGCTGCCGTCGGCTGCCGCCGTGACCTACACGCCCACGAACAAGGAGCGATCCTGCCGCTCAGAAGGAGGCCGCCTCGGCTACCCCGGCCCGCAGCCGGGCCACCACACAAGAGGCCTCGCTGCCGCCTGTCGGGGCACAGCAGCCCCTGCACCCCTATGCCGCACCGCGGCTATGGCGGGACGTCCAGCCACGTCGAAGCACCCCGGCGCCACAGGGGCGAAGCCCAGCGAGCAGACACCTGCCCGCTGGCCCCGCACTCCTACCGGAAGCTCTTCTTGAGAGCAGTGACGGGCGTTCCCGCAGTCCGATGCCCCTGCGCGCTGTGGCCGCTGAACTGGCTGAACTCTCGCCAGGAACGGGGGTGTTCAGACAGCGTCTGCCGTTCTCCGCGCAGCGCGTGAATCAAATCGCAGCCCAGGCGCTTGAGCTGCTGCTCGAGCCACTGCCGGCAGACCAGCAGGCTGCTGGCCTTGCCGCTGGGACGGACCCACCTCAGGTACTGCACCCGCAGCAGCCCGTCGGCGTCGTACCAGTGGGGCTGGTCTGGGTCGCGCCGCAGTCCGGCTCCCCTCAACAGCGGATCGTTGAGCAGGGTCACACAGACGGAGGCATTCAGGGAACAGTCCGGCCCCTGTCCGCTCCACTGGTAGGTCTGATCGGTCGGGATGGCCGTCACGGGCTCGCCGGTGGGGTCTGTGGCACGGTCGTGCTGGCCCCGCGGCGTGGTGAGCAGCCGCTCCGCCCACTCGTCGTCGTCCTCGAGCGGACCGTCCGCCCATCGCCGCGCGAGATCGGCGAGCCTCTCCGCCCTCCTTCGCGCCTGCTGCTCACGCCAGCGGGTGTAGAGGTCGCCGATCTCGCTCGGGTCAGGGTTGGGATCCGGCGCCTGCGTATCGTCATCGGATTCCTCGTCGCTGTCTGGCACAAGCAGGCTGTCCAGGGCTGCTTCTGCTTCCCGGACAGGTTCGGCCTCTTCGTAAGCGAACGTGGCCACCTGCCAGGTATCGGGTTCGGGATCGGTCCAGGGGCCGGGAGGCGTGGGGAAGTCGGCCAGAAGCAGACTGTGACGGTCGGGGCCCTCGGGCATCAGCCGATTCGTCCACGAGCGGCCCTCAAGCCATGCGAGCAGGCTCGCGGACTGTTGGTCGGGCACGATCCAGCTGTAGAGGTGGTGCCACTGCTCGGCCTGGCCCCGGCCGGCGCTCCAGCCTCTGCCGTCGTGGTCGTCCGTGGCCTGCTCGTGGAGCACGATCCACTGCCTGCCCTCACCGTCGGTCCTGAGGCCCAGCTCCTCAAGATCGGGCAGATGGTCCCCGGTATTGATCCAGTCGGACGCTGCGTCGTCGTCCGGCAGAGCCGGCACGGCAGGCGCCAGGGGGTACGAGGGATCCGCGGGCGCGAACGTGGCGTTGTCGGCTTCGTCGGAGCTGGTGTCGTCGTCCATGACGGAGAACGGGTGCCGGGCCGGAGGCAGGGAGGGATCGATGTCGAGCAGCAACAGCTGTGCCGCACCGGGATATCCGGCAGGGTCCTGCTCACTGGTCCGGTGAGGATGGTGATGATTCGCCAGGCGCTCCACGAGCTCGTGCAGAGCCATCCACTGGTACTTCTTGCCGATCCGCTCACCCTTGTGAGAGACACGGGAGCTGGGCAGACGACGCCGGTAGGTGTCGAACTCGGCAAAGAGCTCGGGCGACCAGCCCAGTTCGGCGACGCGGCCCAAAACCCACCGGGACGCCCATTCAGCATCCACGCGGTCCCGCGCGAGGCGTTCGTCCTTGGCCGGCGGCACCTGGCAGCCCTGCAGCAGCGCGTACTGCTCCTGCTCCAGGACCTGCCTGCCCTCCCCGCCGGCGAGGAGCTGCGCGACTGCTTCCGGCGTGCTCAAAGCGGCCCGGACGTCGGGCGGGAGGCTCTCGGCGAAAGCCGGGATGCCCGCGGGGGCCACCACGACCGGATCATTCCTCCGTTCCCACGACGGCCGGCCGGGATAGTCGCAGGACAACGGCAGCATGCTGAAGTGGTGGACCGCGGGCTCGATCTCGTAGCGCGCGAAGTCGCCCAGCGACGACAGGGAAGACCGGACCGTCCCCCATGACGACTCCGGCTGCTCTGTCCGGGGGAAGAGCGCATCGAGCTCTTCCTGCGCAGGCGCCGGCCCGATCTCGGCACAGGCGTGCGGATGCCGGACCGCGGCTGCCTCCTCATCGGTGAGGCATCCGGCGCCGTGCGCCAGGGTGACCAGGCGCGTGGCCGCATCGCACAGCAGCGCGTTGCGTGAGGCATGGGCAGGCGAACCGACGTCCCCATAGAGGTGACTGATGAGCCGCTGGGCGATCCGGCCCACCAGCGCATCCTGCTCCTCGCCCTGCCCGCACCGGCCCACCACCCCGTAGGCGACCCACACCAGGCGCTCGAAGAGGTAGGGGTCGTCGACCTTCTCCACGTCCTCATCGAGGAACCTGTCCAGCAAGGACTCCAGAACGTCCCCGTGCCCCAGGAGCAGCTGCACGAGTCCTTTCGTCGCCCTATCCCGCAGAAACCGGTTGGACGACGTCAACGTCCACACCAGTGTCGTGGCCGCCAGGCGGACAGCCTCCTTCTCCGCTGGACCCGACGCCTGCGCCTGCAGGCGTGCCCGCAGGCCCAGACGGGGCCGGGCAGGGCGCGAGGCCGGGCGCAGATGGGGTGGCGTGGGGTACTGCTCGGCCCAGCGCAGCAGCCGGTGCAGCGCGGTGACGTCCCCCAGCAGGTTGTACGTCTCGATGCCCCACCACGCGTCACGCCCGGGCCGTGGCATCTTCGCCAGCTTCGCGTGAAGACGGTCGGCGTTGAGCAGATGCCCCGGCTCCGCGGTGACCGCCACCACGGTCTCCAGCACATCGCCGACACGTCCGTGCCGGGCTGCCGTCTCGTTGAGGATCTCGACGGTGCGCTCGTTGACGCTGCGGGTGCTGCGCAGCGGGAGAGTGGTCACAAAGCTCCGGGCCAGCTGACGGCTGCGCACCTCCGCCCGGCCGGCGGGCCTGTCTTCCCCTGCCGGCGGCGGGGGAGGGGAGGCCAGAAGATCGATGAGTTCCGTCCCCGTCTGCTCGGGCAGCAGAATCGATGCGGCCTCCTGATAGTTCGGGGCGGCCGCAGCCAGCCAGGCCCGCAAAGCAGAGTCCTCGCCCAGTTCCCGGCCCTCACGCAAGCGGTCGATCTCGCCCTGGTGGGAAGCGAACACCGACCGCACGATGCGGTCATCGCCGAATGCCTGGTAGGGGAAACCGATACCCGTCTCCTCCTCGGCCCGGTAGGTCCGTTCGTTCGACACGATGCCCTGAAGGAGCAGTTCCCCGAGCATGGTGTCCGGCCACTTCGCGGCCGCGGGCGCGTACGCGTCGACCAGGGCACGGGCCTGTGCCCGCTCCAGCACGGACACCCCGGCGGCGGCCATGCGCGCGGCCAGGGCGTCCACCGCCCGGTGGACCGGCCGGGTCAGCGGATCCAGGCCGAGGCGCGCACAGATCACCTCCGCCCGGTGCTCGACGTAGGCGTCGAAGACAGTGCTGCGGTCACGGGCCTGCCCGGCGGTGTCGGCCGAACCGCGGCTTCGGCCCCTGCTCAGACCATCCGCGTACAGCTTCACGAACAAAGGGTTGGTGAAGACCGAGGAGAGCAGGGGAGTACTGGGAAGAGCCGCAGGGTCCCCCTTGAGGTAGCTCTCAAGGCCTTCCATCTCCCGGCCGGCGAAACCGGGGTGATCCGAGACGGGGCCCTCGAAACCGTCAGGAACGACCAGGGGTGCGAAGGTCGAGCGGCAGGACACCACCAGGGCGATGTGCCGGAACGCGGCGATGCGCCCCTGCAGGGCGAGCAGCTCGCTCTTCCAGCGCGTGGCATCGTCGGCGTCGTTGAGCGCGTCGATGATCAACAGGAAGCGGCAGTTGCTGGCGGCTCCCGCGGCGTCCATCGCCTGAAGGAAGTCCCGCTCGGCGATCGCACCCAGTCCGCGTTTCTTCGCGATCTCAGTCAACGTGTAGCGCCCACTGAGCTCCTGGCCGAACACCACCAGCGCCGGCCGGCCGGCGTCCACGGCACGGCGTGCGGCGTCGACCAGCAGATGCGTCTTGCCCTGCCCGGCCGCTCCCTTCAGCAGCCACGTCCCCTTCTGCGCCGCCTGGGCCGCCGTCTCCCGCATCAGCGCCGTCATCCGTTCGCAGGCGCTGTGCGCACGAGCCAGAGGACCCTCGGCCAGCGCCTTGATGCCCTCCCAGGCCGGCCGCTTCTGCCCCGGCATCGCAGGCGAAGCGGAAGCCTCGGCGTGCCGGGAGTGCGTGACGAACCGGTCGGCCAGCTGCGCGAAGTCATCCAGCAGGCCCGCCATGTCCTCAGCGACAGCGGCTGTCTCCTCGGCAGGGAAGCCGGATGCCGCAGACGCGGCGGAGAGGTCGTCAACGGCCTCTTGTGCGCCCTCCCGTATCGCAGGCGCCCACGATTGCACCCACCGCGACAGCTCCTGGTGTGCCGAGCTGCTGGGCGAGGCGGGATAGGAGCTGTTCCACCGTGTCAGCTGGGTGAGGAACGCTACGACCTCGCTTTGCAGGTCCCGGGTCCTTTGGGCGCTCTGCCGCACGAACTCCGCGGGCAGAGCGCACGCGTCGGCCACCTGGGCCAGCGGCAGCGGCACATGATGCTCGGGGGTGTAGCGCGACTCAGCCAGACGCTCAGCCAGCGCGAGCTCCTCCTTGAGCCAATCGCTGCCCAGCGCGCGCCTTTCGAAGAAGAACCACAGGCGCCCCTCATTTCCCGGTCGGCCCAACCGGTCCAGCAGCTCGCCACCACCGACGTAGCGGATGTCGACATCAGCGAGACCAGGCAGCGTCTCCTTCCACGAGGCGACGTTCCTGTTCCACCTGTCCCGTGCGCCTTCACGCGGCTTGCCCGCCGGGGTGAGTGGGGTGGGGTCGGGGAGGTCGAAGGGGGTGAGGAACTCCAGACGGTCAATCTTCCGGTTGGCGATGTTCTCGCCCACCGTCGCCGCACTCCTCCTCGCCTGGGGGAGGAGGTCGTCGAGACTGTGGACGAACTTGACCTGGTACCCGTGTACGGCACTGCCATCAGGGGCCTGGTCGTACCATTCGACCCCGCCATCCGGAGCAGCGGTCTTGATCGTCTCCCAACCCACAGGGGCCGCGGAGCGGAGCTGGAAACACAATTCTTCGAAGGCACGATGCTGGCTTCCGTCCCATTCACGGATACTGCGCCAGTTGTGAGCCCTGCTGTCGTTTGCTGCCAATGCCGCCCTCTGACTCGTTCTGCCGCCCCGCAGCGTGCGCGCCGGATGCCAGCCTAGAGGCCCGCGCTGACACTCGAGTGCCGCTCTTCGCCGGGAACCGAACCGGCACAGGACACGACTGGCTCCTGCTGCGCACCAGCCGCCGACCGAAGGGCAAGGGCCATCACGACAGGCATGAGCGCTGTTCCAGCGGCCCGGTCGTCGAGGCGAGCCGGCGGTGCCCCGGGGTAAGCGGTAACCGTCCCCGCCCGGACCCGGCGGCCGGCTGTGCTTCCGGGTCAGCCGGTAGCCGGTGGCGGTGCAACCAGTCCAGCAGCGGCCCTTTGCCCGCCTGCACGTCCAGCTCCCACGACACCATCAGCGCCTCGGCATCGCCGAGCCATCGGGCGCGGGCGTCAGTGTCACGGACGTCCGACTGCTCGAAGGCGGCCATCAGCTGCGCGAGGCGTGCCGCTTCCGGGTAGATCACCAGCGGCATCACCCGGGTGCTGCGGTCCTCCAGTCCGCACGCCCACGCCCGGTGGACCCAGCGCAGCACCATGGGCATTGTCCGCCACCATTCCGCCGTCACCTGAAAGGCGTCGGCGAACAGCTCCGCACCCGACCGGCCGAACTGTTTGTGCAGCCGGGCGCGCTCGAGATGAGCGTCGACGACCTCGGGGAGTTCCTGCAGGGACAGCCCGCCCTTCGGCTGCGTCCTGGAGTCGTCGCACCACCGCCTGTGCCGGGCACACACCCGCCATCTGTCCGACACCAGCCACCAGGCCGGCTCCGTGACCCCGCGGGCCTCCACGCATCTCGTGCAGCAGCGTACGAGATGGCCCTGCGGCGGCTGCCAGGGCCACTTCCACACCGCGTCCCCGTCGCCGGGCAGCCGGTGGCGCGGCGCAAGCCCGGGCAGGGCCCGTCGCAGCACGGCCGCCGGTGCACCGGCCAGCACGGCCAGATACTCAAGCCCCGGTCCGTTCACGTACATCTCCGTGCACTGGGGGTACTTCGCCACGCGGGCCGCATCCTGCGACGACGATCCCGTGCCCTGGCCCACGCGCTGAAGGAAGTCCCAGAGTTTCAGCCCGTTGGCGTGAGCCAGCCGGTTCACGAACGACCCCGTCGACTCACCGGGCAACGGCGAAACCCGCATCGGCAGGGACTGACGTGGACCGTAGAGCCCTGGCATCTGCAGCACCAGCCCAGCCCCCTCTTCCGCGACCGCCCCGCATACCTGCGCTCTATCGTCGCCAGCCGCCCCGCAGCCCGGTCAAGGTCCCTTAACTCCTTCGGGTGAACCCGACGGCAACACCCCAGCAGCCTCCACGGCACGGGTCTGAACCTTGATCCGCAACGTGACGATCCACTGCCGGGAGGGCATCGTGGCCACGCTGACGAGCAACGGCCTCAGAACACAGCTACGCGGCCACCAGACACTTGCCGTCGACGCCTGCGTCCACGAGTTCACCGACGGCGCGCCCCGCGTGAGCGTCGTCATGGCCACCGGAACGGGCAAGACCCTCGTCGCCCTCAACACCGTCCAGGAGACCGCCCCCCAGGGCAATGCACTGGTCGTGATGCCGACCCTGGACCTTCTTGAACAGACGGCGGCCGTCTGGCAGAGCGAAGGCCGCCAGGGCGTCTACCTGGGCTACTGCGGGCGCGACGGCCCCCAGGTCCGGCCGCTGCGCGGAGTTCTCACCATGATCCACGACCCGGGCGAACTCGCCCGTTACGCTTCGCTGGCCGACGGCCCGGTGAACGTCTTCTGCACCTACCACTCACTGAACCACCTGGCCCAGGCACACCGCGATCACCATCTACCGCGCTGGGGCATCGTGATCTCCGACGAGGCCCACCGCACCGCCGGCAACCGTCACAAAGCCTGGGGCGTCATCCACGACAACGACACCCTGCCCGCCCGCCACCGCCTCTACATGACCGCCACCCCGCGCGTCTTCGACGAGAAAGCCGGCTCCCAGGTCGCAGTCGGCTGCGAAGTGGCCTCCATGGACGACCACAGCCTCTACGGCCCCGTCGTCTACCGGATCTCCCTCGCCGAAGCGATCGACCAGGGCCTGCTGGCGGACTACCGCATCGTCGCCGTCGAGATCAGCGACACTGAACTGCACCGCGTCCTGAGATACGCCTCCATCGCATCGGCCGGAGCCGAAGGCCTGCGCGTGGCAGCCGCACAGATCGCGCTGCTGCGCGCCCAGCACCTCTACGACCTGCGGCGGACCCTGACCTTCCACCGCCTCATCGCCTCCGCTGGCATGTTCGCCGAGACCCTCCGCGAAACAGCAGCGCTCATGCCCGTAGAGACACGGGCGCCTCTCCTTGTCGGCACCGTCAACGCCAAGCAGAACCCCGCTGTCCGCCGCCAGTCACTCGAAGTCTTCGCGTCCGTCCCGATCAACAGTCCTAGCCCCGACGCCGCCTCTCAAAGAGCGGTCCTGACCAACTGCCGCTGTCTGGGCGAGGGCATCGACGTCCCCAGCACCGACTCGATCCTCTTCGCCGACTCCAAGCAGAGCTCCCTGGACATCACCCAGGCCGTGGGCCGCGCGCTGCGCCAGAACCCCGGCGACGACAAGATCTCCACCATCGTCGTCCCCGTTTTCATGGAACCCGGACAAGGGCTGGAGGAGGGAGTCAAAGGAACCCGCTACCGCCTCCTCTACCAGGTCCTCATCGCCCTGAGCACCTACGACGAGCACGTCATCCACCGTGTCGACTGGGCCATCTCCGACGACTCCCAGGAGGACCTGGGAGTGGCCGCCCGGCCCGAACGTGCCGACGAGATCATCCCCCTGCTCGACCTCCAGGCCACCGGAGTACCCAACCGGGTATGGCAGATCGGATTCGAAAGCGCCCAGCGCTACTTCGACACCTACGGCCACCTCGACGTCCCCAGCCGCTATCTCGGCCCCGACGGCTTCTACCTCGGCTGGTGGCTCGGCCGGCAGCGCTCGCTGCGCATCAACCGCATGCTCCTGCCCGAACGCATCGACCAGCTCGATGCTCTCGGCATGATCTGGCCCCATCCTCCTCACAGCATCGAGCACAAGCTGCAGATCGCCCGGGACTACAAAGCCCGTCACGGCCACCTTGCCCCGCGCGCCGAAGAAACCTTCGGCGGCATCCGTCTCGGGCGCTGGATCGCAGACCGCCGCCGCGAAGCAAACAAACGCACCCTGCCCTACGGCTACCAGCGCGCCCTCAACGACATCTACCCCTGGTGGAACACCCACTGGCCAAAACACTGGCACCACACCTACGCCCAGGCCCTGGCAGCCGCCCGCGCCGGCAGCCTTCCCTTTCCCGACCTGCGCCCCGACACCGACGAGACCACCCTCACCCGCTGGCTGGACACACAGATCGACGCCCTCCCCACCCTCCACCCGGACCAGCACGAACTCCTCGGCGCCCTCCCGCTGCGCCACCCCCTGGCCCTGCTCCTGCGCCGCCCCCGCGGCCACGCGGCGTGGGCCTTCGCCAGAGGACTGCGCGCGGCACGCGCCTTCTGGCGCAGCCACCAGCATCTCGACGTCCCCTACGGCTACCTCTGCCCCGACACCGGGCTGCACCTGGCGACCTGGATCGCCGACAAACGCCGCGACCCATTGCGACTCACTCCCGAACAACGCCACGCGCTGGAAGCACTCGACATGCGCTGGATCCGCCGCTGAGATACCGACGGCAGACCACGTCGTCGCCGTCCACGGCCGTTTTCAAGCCGCCTTGGCCACCGACTCGTCAGTCGTTGTCGGCGCCGGCCGCTAAGGTCTGGCCTTTCGGGTACCAGATGTCGCATCGAGCAGAAGGCATGCAGATGAAGCGCGAGCGGGCCACCACGAATCTGAACGAGATGCTCGAACGACTGGAGCAGAACGCATGGCCACTCAACCTGGTCACAGAGATCTACCTTTTCGGGTCCTACATCCGTGGAGCCTTGGAGGTCGGCGACATCGACGTCGTGGTCCAGCACACCACTGACGAACGCTGGACCCAGCAATCCCTCAATGCCTTCTTCGGCGGCCGCGACAGCTACACCCCTATGCGTCAGGCCCTGCGCGGCAACCGCCGTGGCATCAGCTTCCAGTTCCAGGGCCGCGACTCCCTGCAGAGCGAGGACATCGAACTGCTCCCACTCTGGCGTCAAGGTGAACCGATCGCCCTCGCCCGTCAGCGCCTGGCCGCGATCACATCCGATACAACTGCCGGCCGCGCGCCCCGTGACCACGTCCTTCCCGCCTACGAGACACTAGCCGACCTCATCCCACGGCCTGTCCGTATCGACCTCCACCGCTGGTCCACTGACCGCAAGATCACCGTGACGACCCTTTGTCTGCCCGATGCCCAGCCCAGCTCCACGACAGCAACCCGCCACATGGACGACCGGTGGGTGCCCAACAGCCCGCTGCGCCGGGCCGCCGCGGCCGCGCTCGCCTATCTGGAGAGCACTGGTCAGCGGCTGGACCGCTGCGAGATCCACCGCCAGTACCTGGCCCGCGGGGCGACCGACCGGACGATCGACTGTTTCGTCGACCTGGGCTGGCGCTACTGGAGAAGCGCAGAACGGTACCTTGCCGACGGTCAGAGCTGGTTCGAGGTCCTGCCCGCCACATCCCGGCAGCCCCTCAACGCCCTCCACATCACACCGGCGGCACGGTCCTAGACGGCAGGGGCGGCTTCTTCGACCGGTACGGACGCCGGCTCAACCACATGCGGCGGCAGCCGGGCCCCGGAGTTCGCCTCGTTCCTGAAACATCAGGAACCGGCAGGGGGCCGCCGTGCCATCGGTACCAGGCAGGTACGGGAATGTCAGGCAGGTAGAGGAACCACTCTCACGCGTCGCAAATTCGTGGATAAATTCAAAGGTAAATCTGCTAGGTTCTGGGGTATGCCGACCCAGGATGAGCTGTTCGATGCCGTGGATGCGTTGCTGGCGGGGGAGCCGCCGATGCCGCCACCAGCTGAGCGGGCGCGGCTGCGTGAGGCGGCCGGGATCACGCAGGCGCGGCTCGCGCAGGTCCTGGAGACGAGTACGCAGACGGTGAAGAACTGGGAGGCGGGCCGCAGCGAGCCCCGCCCCCCGCGCCGCGCGGCGTACCAGCGCCTGCTCGAGGGATGGGCCCAGAAGTATCCCGCCCCCGCCCCTACCCCGGAGACGTTCACCACCCCGGCTCCGTCCCCAGCGCCTGCTGTTCCGGCAGCCGAGCAGCCGCCAAGGCCCGACAAACCATATGCTCCGGCACCGGAGACGAACCCGGCCCCGACACCTGCTGCTCCAGCACCCGGACAGCCCCGCGGGCTCGAAACAGCACCCAGCCCGGCGGCCACCGCTCGTCCGACAGCATTGCGGCGCCCGAGCGCGAAGAAGGCTGCCGCTTCGAAGCCTGCGACCGCCGCGCCCCCCGCCACCGATCCGAGGTTTGTGAATGGGCCGCTGGCTGTCGTCCATGCCGACGATGAGGGCCAGATTCTCGCGTACTGCGTGGGCGGTCTGGTCCTGGACGTGCCCGCGAAAACACTGCCTTCGCTGGTGGAGTGGACGCTCACTGAAGCGAAGCTCGGCGCGCAGCGGCTGAACGGCTCGGGCAAAGACGCCGACCCGCTCCTCGTCCTCACGAAAACCGCCCTGGAGCGCTTCGGCCTGCCCGCCGAGCTCACCGACAAGGAGCGCCTGGCCGGCCGCCTGCCCGACGCCCACAAAGCAATCGCCCAGCTGACGCGGGCGCAGTGGCAGCTCACGAAACGCGGTCTCGGCCCCTGGGCACGGATCTACCGCCCCGCCCAAGGCGGCCGCCGTTCCTGCGTCCAGCTGTGCATCCCGTCCTGGAACGCGCTCGACACTCGCAGCTGGGGCCACGCCGCAGACCTCCCCCCTGCCGAACTCGCCGCCGTTCTCGGTACATACGCCACCCGCGTCATGACCCCACGAGGATCCACCGCCGTCACCGGCCTGGAGCTGATGATCGCCCTGCACCCACCGACCCGGGCCTCCGCCCCGGACGAGACCGGCAAGCGGCACAGCGAACACAACCCCGGATCTCTGGGCAAGGAACCCATGGACCCACCACCATGCGAGGCGACCGATGGCCACCCCGTCCTCGCCCACTTCCCCCGCTTTCATATCCGGACCCCGGCAGAAAAACTCTTCGAGGAGGCCTACGACTGGGCGCGCCCGCTCACCGACGAGGAGTGCATGCGACGCTATCTCGTCGGCTTCGACGTGAACATGGCCTTCGCCGCCGGCGCCAACGGCGCGATCGTCGGCCTCGCCACCCCGCCCATCCACGTCACCAACCCCGCCTTCGACGCGAAGACACCCGGCTCGTGGCTGGTCGACCTCTCCCACGTCGACCTGTCCCGCGTGAAGGTCTCCAAGCAGTGGCGCACCCTCGACGGCGATCTGCTGCCCAGCCCGTTCACCCCGACCGGCGAGCGCCCCGAAGGGCCCGCCTGGTACGCGACCCCGACCGTCGCCTACGCCGTCGAACTCGGCTACGACGTCGCCCCCACCGAAGCCTTCATCCGCACCGAGTCGGGTCGCTACCTCGACGGCTGGTACAAGCGGTTGCGCGACGCCTACGTGTCGACGATGGCCGACCTCGGCGTCACCGAGAACCTGGCACCCCAGGAACTGCTCGTGGCGATGGACGGCTACAAGCAGCGCGATGCGCAGGCGGCGATCGTCCTGGATGCGATCAAGTCGACGGTGAAGAACGGCATCGGCAAGTTCCAGGAGAAGGCACGCGGTGGGGGCTGGCGGCCGGGACAGCCCTGGCCGGCTCTCACCCGCCCGACGTGGCGCCCGGACATCCGCGCCGCCGTGATCTCCCGCGCCCGGATCGGCATGCACCGCAAGATGGTGGCACTGGCCGCCGCTACCGGCCGCTACCCGGTCGCTGTGCTCTCCGACTGCGCCGTCTACGCGGCCGACGGACCCTCACCACTCGACGTCCTGCCCTACGACGACGCGGGCAAGGCGGTACCGGGGTCGTTCCGGCTCGGAGTGTCACCCGGAATGGTCAAGCACGAAGGCACCCAGACGACCCTGTGGGCCGAAGAGCTCCGCGAGCGCGTCCAGGCCCCGGAGTTGAACCTGGCCCGCTACATCAAGACCGGCGACGTCACCACCGCCGACACAGGGGAGTAGGACACCAAAGATGACCAAGTCGGTCGGTGAAGGACTCAACAACGCACTGGAACAAGCCGTCACACGCCCAGCTCCCAAGAGCGCGGGCGCGCAGATGCGCTACCTGGTCAAGCAGCTGAAAGGAACCAAAGCCGCAGCCCATGCCCTCGGGATCTCCCAGCGCACCGTCGAGCGGTACATGAAGAACCAGCTCAAAAAACCGCGCCCGGACCTCGCCGCCCGGCTGTCGGGCGAGGCGAAGAAGCGGTGGCAGCCCCGCGTGAAGGCGCAGGCGAAGAAGACAGCCGGCACGAGCAGCGGCCTCGTCATCGACGTCCAGGGCCGCCTCGGCTACAGCGCGCCCGTCGGAACCACGGACGAGGCCCGCGAACGTCACCTCACCGTGGCGCTGCCGCCACGCTTCGCCGAGCGCCTGTTCACCGCGCAGGAGCAGGGCGCCTCTGAGAGCCAGCTCCAGCAGATCGCTGCCGAAGGACTCAAGGAGACCTACTTCCAAAACCATGGGACGCGGGCCGGGAGCCTGGAGGAAGTGCGCCTGTTCGACGTCCAGCACATCGAGTTCGGCCTCTGACCATCCCAGCACAGGACGAGGCACCACCCCGGCAACTGAACCGCAGCGCGAGAGGCGCCGCCAAGACAGGCCCGTGGTCACAGGTTGGTGGCAGTCAGCGGAACCGCACTTCGCACCGAAGAATCCCCCTTGGGGAGCTACTCTCCTTGCCTAGCATGACCGTGTGTAACTATCATTACGCCAATCGTGACACAGAAGATGCCGCACTCCGCGGCCGGCCAGATGGTCGGATACCTCTACCAGTGCGAATGGGCCCTGGTGGAACTGGCCCGCCGATGGTTCAGGGACCCGCAGGCCGAGCTCCGCATGGAGATGCTCGACGACATCGACCTCCTCCGCCACGGCACGCCGGTCGAGCTCGTCCAGTCCAAACACCACGGACACGCCGGCGAACTGGGGTCCACCAGTGCCGACCTGTGGCGTTCGATCAACTCCTGGTGCGACGCGCTCGAACACCTGCCGGCGGGGCAGCTTCCCATGCTCCGGCTCGTCACCACACAGACCGTCTCGCCCGGCAACGTGTTGGCCAAACTCAGACACGACGCCCGGGATGTCACCGCTGCACTGGCAGAACTCGAAGCCATCGCCAGCGATCCCGACGGCGCCAAAACCACCTTGCCCTGGCGATCCCGGTTCATGGCCTGCACCGCTTCGACGCGCGCTGCCCTTGTGGGCGCCATCGTCCTCGACGATTCCGCGCCGCGAGTGTCAGAGGTGGACTCTACGCTGCGCGAAGTGATCGGAATCTGGAAAAACGACGAGCAGAGCCAGGCGATCCTCGAGGAACTGAAAGGCTGGTGGTGGAACGTGTCCCTCGACATGCTCGACCACGCCAATCCCGGCCGGCGTATGTCCGTCAGCGCCGAGGAACTGCGCACTCAGATCGACTACGTCTCCGGCAAGTACACCCACACCGCCCTGCCCGTCGTCGACAGCCTCGACGACCTCACCGAGCAGGAGATCGCCCAGTACACCGGCCACGTCTTCGTCGAACAGCTCAAGCTGATCGGCCTCGGTAACCGCAGCATCCGCGCTCACATCGGCGAGTACCACCACGCCTGGGCCCACCGCTCACGCTGGCTCTACCACCATCACGTCACCCCCGGGGAACTCACCCAGTTCGACAGCGACCTGCGCCAGGAATGGAACCTCATCTTCGCCAAGTACGCCGACCGCTTCGACGCCGGCAAAGAAGGCGACGACGCCCAGGCCGTCGGCGAGACCATCCTCGACGCCACCCTCACCGCGGCGCAGGACATCAAACTCCGCCAGCTCGGCAAACGGTGGATCGCCCGCGGCACCCTGCACGCACTCGCCGACAACGCCCGCAACGAACCCAAGCCGCTGGGCTGGCACCCCCACTTCGAGGACCTGCTCAAGACACCCCCGCGCACGCAGACGAAGGGGGAGTAGCACATGATCACCACCCAGCTTCCTGAAGCAGCGGCCCTCCTCAACCCTGCTTTCGGCGCCTACATCCTCAGCCACAGTGCTGCCGCGTACGCCGCAGCCGCCACCGAGCCGGAATCCCATCTGCCCTGGCCGTCCGCGTTCCTGGTCCTGCCGCTGGTCCTGCCCCCCGACTCCCGGAGCGCCCTACCGCGAGACACCCGCACCCAGCTCGCCGGATGGCTGGCAGACAACACCATGATCCGCGCAGCATTCCCTCAGCGCGCACCCGCTCTGCACGCCTACACCCAAGGCTGTATCCGCTTCGGCATCCGCCACGGCACCCTGTCGCTGACCGGAGGCGGCCTGCGGGCCACCCGCAAACCCGCGAAGCCCGACTCGTCACAGCCCGCCGGCGAAGCCGCCACCTGCGTACGCGCCGCGGTTCTCGTGGGCCGCTGGTTCGCCGCAACCGACACCGCCACCCTCTTCACGCTGCTGGGCGTAAGGCCCTGACCCGACAAAGGACCCTGCCCCATGCACCTGATCGCCCTCGCCCTCTACCACCGAGACGGCCGCCCCGACCCCCGCGTCGTCCGCTTCCGCCCCGGCACCCTCAACATCCTCACCGGAGAGTCCGAGACCGGGAAATCCGCGGTCCTGAGCATCGTCGAGTACTGCCTTGGCCGGCAGACCTTCACCCTTCCCGACGGCGTCATCACCAACACCACCGCCTGGTACGCGCTCCTCGTGCAGATCGGCCCCACCCGTCTCCTCCTGGGCCGCCCCGCCCCCAAGGGCGCCTCCACGAACAAGGCGATGCTCGTCCTCGGCGACCACACACTCGACATCCCCCCGGCAGACCAGATGCACGTCAACGCCGACGCCACTGCCATCCGCACCGAGCTCAGCGCCCGTATCGGCATCGAGGAATTCCGCTTCCAGCCCCCCGCTGGAGCCGGCCGCCACGCCTTCGACGTCTCCATCGCCCAGGCCGTCCTGCTGTGCCTGCAGAAGCAGAACGAGATCGCCAACCAGAACCTCCTCTTCCACCGCCAAGGGGAGCAGGGAATCGCCCAGGCGATCAAGGACACCCTTCCCTACTTTCTCGGCGCGGCAGGCCCCGAACAGGCAGCCCGCCGTCACGAACTCGCCGAACTGAACAAAGCCCTGCGCAGGGTCAACAAGCAGATCGAAGAGGCACGGCGCCGAGTAGAAGGCGGCGAAGCCCCCCGCGTCGCCCTGGCACGCATGGCAGCCGACGCAGGTCTCATCGACGCCGTCCCCGAAGCTCCCACCGCAACCGCCCTCGACACCCTGCTGCGCCAAGCCCTCGACGCCGTCCCTGACGCCTCCTTCGTCTCCGGCCCAGACACCAGGCGTGAACAGCTCGCCGCCGAACGCCGCGCCCTGCGCAGCCAGCTCCAGAAGATCAACAACTCCCGCACCATCCTCGACAGCTGGAAGGAAGAGAGCACCGCCCTCACCGGCGAACTCCACGTCCAGCTCAGCCGCCTCAAGCCCATCGGCCTGCTCGGCGACGCCTCCCACGACCGCGACGCCCACACCTGCCCCCTGTGCTCTCAGCACCTCCCCATCCCAGACCCCCGAGTCTCCGACCTCCAGGAACTCACCCGCCGCCTCGAGACAGAACTGGACGATCTGGCCGCACTGCAGCCGGCCCGGAACCAGCACCTCGAAGCACTCGAAGCACAGACCCGCGAGATCCAGGCAAGCCTGCGTAACAACGCGGCCACCCTCGAAGCCCTCAACGCCAGCGACCGGCAACTGCGCCAGGCCCAGGACCAGCGCACCTACCTCGCCCACGTCCAAGGACGCATCCTCCAGGAACTGCAGCGCACCAGCCCCCAGGGCAAGGATGACCTCGGCGACCTCCTGCGGCACGGCGACAGGTTGACCGAACAGGCCGAAGCCCTTCAGCTTCTCGTGGACGCCGACGAAGTCGGCGCCGAGACCGAGAACCGGCTGAACGAAGTCGCCGACCTCATGACCACCTGGGCGCGAACCCTCAGCCTCGAGCACGCCGACACCGCCGAAGAGGTCCGCATCAGCCCCACCCTGCTCAACGTTGTTCTGCGTACCCCCGCCGGACGACTCCCCCTCACCCGCATCGGCAGTGCCAAGAACTGGATCGGCTACCACCTCGTCGCCCACCTCGCCCTGCACACCTACCTGCACCGCCACAACCGTCCGGTCCCGGGCTTCCTCATGCTCGACCAGCCCACCCAGGCGTTCTTCCCCGAGGAGGTGCACGACGCGGTCACCGTCGAGGACGCCGACTGGGAAGCCGTCCGCGCCTACTTCGCCCTCATCTCCCAGGCCGTAGAGCAGAACGGCGGAGCTCTCCAGGTCATCGTCTGCGATCACGTCAACCTCCGCGACGACTGGTTCCAGCAGGGAGTCGTCGAAAACTGGAGAGGCGGCGTCGCCCTCATTCCCACAGACTGGATCTCCGCCGAGTGACGACCTGAGCCCTCCCTCCTCGCATCTCGCGGCCCTCCCTGTCTCGTTATCACGGGGCAGCGCGTTGAGGTCGACGACGGCCGGCTGCTGCACCGAGACCGCCGACAAGCAAGGGGACGAACCGAAGTGATCGAACGAGTCCGTGCCGTCCTGGTCACGCTGACGACACGATGCTGGCCATCCGCCGCACCCGGCCGGGCCTCCCCGTGTACTGGGTCCTGCCCGGCGGCGGTGTCGAGCCCGGTGACGAGTCCCGGGAGGCCGCCCTGTACCGGGAGATCCATGAGGAGATCGCGGGGAAGGCCGACATCGTCCGCCTCCTCCACACGCTGGAGGCCGACGACGAGCGCCAGCTCTTCTACCTCGCCCGCATCGCGACCTGGTCCTTCGAGGACCGCACCGGCCCGGAGTTCTGCGCCAAGGGCCGCGGCGAGTACGCGCTGGAGGAGATTCCGCTGACCCTGGAGGGGCTCAACGGCATCGACCTCAAGCCCGAGGAGATCGCCCACGTGCTGAGGGGAGCTATCAGCACCGCGACCCTCGGAGCCGAGGCGACTTCATTCTGAGTCTTCGAGCACCTCACCACGTCAACCAGTGCCGGACTCGAACGGCGCCGGTCCTGGCGGCCTTCCCCTACCTCGCAAGCCAGTGCTGCGGGCGTGCCAGCCGCAACCGGACCACAGCGTGCAGACCATCTCTGCCACGCCCCGGACCCCACAGGCCGTGGTGGAGCCATACGCCTGGCATGGCCTAATGCTTCTACCAGGGGCGCCACGGTTTTTTTGAGTGTGTGCAGGTGCTCCCGCACGGCAGCGATATAGGCGGCCTCCAGCGTCTGCAGCGGGCTGAGGTCGATCTGCGCCGGCGGGATGTTCATGGCTGTGTCGCTCTGGATGGGAGACGCTTCCCACGCTGCGTGCATGGCCGATCCGGCCGTCTTGCGTAGTTCCTGGACGAGGTCGGCGTAGGCACGGCCCACCGCTTCGGATTCGATCTTCGTCCAGGCGAGATGGTAGGAGAGGTTGCCCTGGATCTCCCGCAACGTCTCCGACAGCCGCACGCGTTCCTCGGCCGCGGCGTCGAACCGGCGCCGCCTGATGGCGTAGGGCATCTCCTTGTAGGCGCTGTGGGCGGCGAAGGCCTCGGCGAAGGCGGTCCGGAGCCTGCTGATCTCCTCCTCCCGGCTCTTTCGCCGGGCAAGCCAGATGTTGATGGCCGCGGTGAGCGCGGCGGCGAGGAACGCCCCGGACACCACGGCTGGCCACACCGAGGTGGCATCGGCCGCAGCAGGAGCCGCGGGCGGCACGGAAGGAACCACGGTGGCTGCCGACACCGCCGGCACCGGCACGGAAGGCGCCGCGGGTGCCGCGGAAGGCACCGCTGCAGTCGCCGACACAGGAGGAGCCGACGGCGCAACCGCCATCTGGACGGGCGTCATGACAACCTCCAAACCGATACCGGGCACGCCGCTCACGGGCCGTGGGGAGCTTCCTGGCCGGCCCACTCACCCGTGCTACGCCACCATTGTTCACGCAGCAGATGGGCCACCACCTGCCCCAGCAAGGCCTCAGGCCCGTCCGCACGGACCCAGCGCTGCTCAGGCGCATCGTACGGGTACCACATGCACAAAGCGCCATCGGAATACCGGTGAGGCGACTCCGACGGCCCATCGGTGTACACGTGCGGCACGTCGGGGGCCCCCGGGCCGAACACGATCGAGACCGTCTGCTCGACGACGTCCGCGACCCGCAACTGGACAGCCAGCGCGAAGCCACCGCGGAAGCGGCGCGGAGGCGGGATCGCCCTGACCGCCTGGCCGCAGGCGGCCAGGCGGCGCTGGAAGGCGATACGGGCAGCCGGCCTGGCGAACCAGGCCGGCGCACGCCAGGCAGGCCGACGCCTCACGCCTGATGCCCGGCACCGTAGGCCCGGGTGGACCGTACCTCGGCCACCGGCCCGCTCAGCCCCAGCGTCACCGTCGTGACAGGAGCGGGCTGCCGCAGCGCCGAGATCTTGCCCGCGAAACTGTCGGACACCGGGGCGTCCACGTACCGGTAGAACACCCCCGACAACGCCGACAGCACCGCCTCCCGGTCGTCGTCGACCGCCAGAGCCTCGGCCACGCCGTCCGCCGCCCCGCGCAGCCGCCGGGCCGCAACCTCACGCCCCACCAGCAGCTTCACGTTCGGCGAAACCCCCAGCGGGTCCTTGGTCGCCGTACCGGACTCCACCCGCGCCGCAGCCTCGGACAACACCGTGGCCAGCGCCTTCGCCACGCCCATCCCCGGCTCGACGAACTCCC
Organism: Streptomyces sp. NPDC057638; assembly: GCF_042800315.1. NCBI lineage: Bacteria > Bacillati > Actinomycetota > Actinomycetes > Kitasatosporales > Streptomycetaceae > Streptomyces > Streptomyces sp. NPDC057638. The sequence goes on along the minus strand of NZ_JBHVHF010000004.1, from coordinate 6,753 downwards.
ACGCCCACACCGTCAGGTTGTGCGAGGAGAACCCCAGCTGGGAGTACTGCTTGTTCCACGCCTTCAGCAGACGCACCACCCTGCGGCGGGTACGGCGCATCGACTGCGTCCCGCCGGTGAAGAGCGCGACGTGCCCCTCCGGGTCGGACGCCTCCCACCGGTCGGTCTCCAGGTTCGGGATCCACAGCCCGCCCCCCTCCTTCCGAGTGAGCGCCACGACCAGATCCACCGTCGGGTCCTGATCGTCGACCGGCTCCCCGAACGTGATCTTCGGACCGCGCTTGGAGGTGCCACACCGGGCCTTCGGGTACACCTTGCGCACCGCGGGGCCCAGCAGCGCACACAGCTCGCCGGTGATGGCGGCCGGCGTCTCGCCGCCCCCGTCCGGCCCGAGCCGCGGATACACGCGCCGGTCCAGGACGACTCCGCCGTCACCGTCGCCGACCGGGTGGATGAAGGTGTGCTGGGGCAGCGAACCACTGCGGTAGGTCCGCAGTGCGCCCGTGAAGCCGATCGCGCTCGAGCAGACCAGGTCCAGCCGCGTACGGGCCTGCGCCAGCGGCTCGGGGTGGGCGTCGATCTGGCCGCGGATGTCGTTGAGGATGTCCTCGGTAAATCCCATGAAGATGTGTCCGTTCAGGTGAGGCACAGCGCCCGGGACCTTCCCCGGGCGGAGCCGTCACTCGGCGGCTCACCCTCCTCTGACGTCACACCGCCGAGATCGTCCGGGCACCCCTCCCCCCCCCCGACTGTGATCAGGTCAGGAACAGTCCCGGCAGACCGTGCTCGCACCTTCGAACCGGGACGGGGCCAGGACCATGAAGCACTCCTCGCAGGCACGGTCGCTCAGCCTCCTGGCAGCCGTGCAGCCACAGTGCCCCTGCCCGCACGAAGGCTCCCTGCACTCCGCACACCCCGGCTCGATGATCTTGAATGTCTCCCCGCACGTCTCGCACTCCCACCAGGAACCGAACCGGGAGCTCCCCGTCCGCGGCCGCGGCGCTGTGAAAGCACGCCAGGCCACGCTGTCCTCGGCGAGCACCGCGATCAGATAGTCCTCATCACACCAGGCCGCCTGCCCGTACAGCAGATTGCTCTGCTGGCCGGACCGGTAGAGCACGAACGTCTTGTCGCGCTCCACCGTGGCGCGGGTCCCCAGGGCCGCGGCCAGGAGCGGGGTGCCCGACTGGTCGGAGCCCCGAGCCGGCGGAATCATGCCGTGAGCCGCGGCGAACAGCACCCGGCCCCCAGCGTCGAACAGGACGACCGCACCGCCGCCGGCCAGGTACTGCGCCGCACGCACGCAGCACGCCTCGCGCGAGGCCCGGGAGGTGCGGAACATGGCGACCACATCATCGGCGCAGGGCCCGCGGCGGCGTACGTCCGCGGCAATCTGCGCATCCGGCACGAGGATGCGCGCGGCGAAGGCGTCACATGCGGCTTCCTCGAACGCTTCGGAGTCCTCCCAGTCGAACAGGCGCTGCCCCAGCTCGGGGTCGGTCTGCTGGAGATGGTGGCCCAGCTCGTGCAGGCCGGTGAATCCGCGGCGCCGATGTGAGCGGGCCGCCCCGACCACCAGCGTGGGGGGATCGGTCTGCGACCGGTAGCTGTCGGCGACCGAGCACCGGCCACCGCCGTCCGACGCGGCCTCCAGCGACACCTGGACGTCCGTCCAGCGGCCCAGCTCGGCCAGCGGATCGGCACGCAGCGCTTCCACAGCGCCGGGGTGCAGCCGCTCAAGAGCCAAGATCATCGCCTCCGCCTGACGCGGAGCCTCCTGGTCGAACCGGCGCCGTGTCACGCGCCGCCCTTCGTAGTGTCCTCGCCGCCGAGGAACTGCCGCAGACGGGCGTCCCAGTCGGCCGCGCCACCGCCTGTCTCGCGAGCGGCCAGGGCGAAGGCGCCGTAACTGCCCCAAAGACGCGCTTGGGCTTCACTGATCTCCAGCTGCCGGGCGCGGCGTACCCATACCGAGCGCCACCGCGGGTGCTCTATGGCCTGGACGAGATCGGCGGGCAGGGGACGGACCGTCCGGGCGATCTGCTCTGCGCTCAGTCCGGTCGCCGAGGCGATGGCACCGATCCGGTCGGCAGGCAGCGGAGCCTTGCCGCGAAGCAGTTTCATGACCTCGGGCTGCGGCATCTCCAAGACAGAGCACAGCGTCCTCAAGTCCAACCGGTCGCCGAGCAGCGACGCCAACGTCCCGGGAGGCCGTCCGCTCTCCTGAACCGGCAGACCGGGCGCATGTTGCAGATGCTCCAGATCATCAGCGAGGCCCGCTCGCGTCTCGGCGTCCGGCTCCAGGGCGGAACGGATCATCTGTCCCTGGCGTACCCCTGCCGCGGCCGGCACCGGCCGACCCTGGGCCCGGGCCGCCGCACACCCCACGATGTCCTCGTCCCAAGCATCGACCACACGCTCCAGCACGCGCACAGGGACACAGGAGACCAGCCCTGCCCACACGGTGGCCTCGACGCCGAACGCGGTGCGTGCCCCCTCCACGACCACGCTGGTCTCATCCTCACCGGGCGGGTCGATCGTGACGGGGACGGCGTTCACTTCACGGGCGCCCGCCTCCAGGACCAGCACAAGCATGCTGACCTCGTCCCAGCGTGCCCGCCATACCTGACCAGCCTTGATCTCCGCCTGAGCCGGATCACCGAAGCGCTCCCTCAGCCCTGCCTCCGACAGAGCATGCGGCCCACGCATCTTTCGGGCCAGGTCCAGGAACCGCTGCGGTACTTTTGAGTCACTCATGGTGTCCTCCCGCATCCATCGACTGAGCAGGCCTCCACCATCGACTGACGTCATACCGGCCAGGACGTCCGGCCCCGGCCGCGCTCATCATGTCTGCGCCGCTTCGCTGCACAGCCGGATCACCTCCGACCCCACCGAACGTACCTCGTGCCCGTCTCCGTTCCCGACGAGCTGCTGCAGTTTCTCCTTCAGACATGTTCCGCGGTGATACGCCTGGGACCGGCCGCAGCCCAAAAACGCCTGAAGCTCTCCCGGGCGCTCCAGATACGCGACCATGCCCCGCTCCTGGGGGCTGAGCATGGCCACGATCTGTGCCGCGGAAGACGCCGCACCGGCCTCGTCGTCGCGAGCAAGCACGATCTCCTCCGGGGAGGCGTGCGCACGGGCGGTGATCTGCGATCCCGCATTGTCGGGGAGCGGGAGGACTCTCGGATCCAGCGCCACGGGAAAACGGGCGATGAACACCTCGACCAGCTGGGCGACCTCCATCGATCCAGCAGCGGTGGACAAGACCGCACGGATCACGGCTTCCAGTGACTTCCGGTCAGCGAGAGGGGCACGACGCGTTTCGCTGCTCCACTTCGGGATCTTGATGTTCGGCACGGCGTACGCGGCGTCGACGAGCGGGCCGGGGGGACCGGACCAGGGCTGCACCGTCGTGCCGGCCAAGCGCCACCTGCCGGCTCCTGCCTTGCTTGGCGGCACCGCCTCGAAGGCACTGCAGTCCGTCAGCACCTCTTCCAGCGAGCGCCTGACCGAACCAAGCGCAGTCTTACGGGCCTGGTCGATCAACCAGCGCCGGATCGATGTCCGCAGCAATCGTCCGACACTGTCATCGTCGGTGGCCAGAGCCAGGAGATTGGCGGTGACCGCCTGGAGGCGATCTACCAGGAACTCACCCAGCAGATCCTCCTCATCGGCCTTCGGCCAGCCAGCTTGCGGCTCCAGAACAGGAAAGCGCTGTGCTTCCTGCCACACCAGCTTGCCGGCCAGGGCCAGACACGCGGGGCCGAAGCACCCGAGTTCGTGCAGTTCGTCGAATACGGAAATAGCCGGTACCTCCCCTTGATGGGCGAACCGTACGCCAAGGGGCCCTTCCAGCACAGGGCATTGCACATTCCGGCTCGCACCGCGACCACACCCGAGGGCTACATCCACACCTACACCGAGGGTTAAATCCAACCCGAGCCGAGCCGGCCCCATCAGCCCGGCTTTACTCCCAACGCATCCCAAGCTCGGACAGCTCTGACACCCGCTCGGGCGACAGCCGCGCCCGACGGGAGCGACTGTTGGCGATGAACACCCCCAGGGCCTGCTCGCCCCCGCCGACCTTCTCGACATGCCGGTGGGGCACCTTCAGATGCCCCTCCCGCTCCCGGTACTGACGGGCAGCAGCCAGATTGGCTGCCCACACCTGCGCCCGCGTACGCCGCGGCGCCGCCACATCCCGCTCACCCTCCAGCAGCGGGCCGAGGCCGAGGGCTTCCTGCAGCAGCCACTGCTGCGCCGTCTCGAGGCTGTCCCAGCCACGCCGCTGTCCGCCGGCCCACCGCCCCAGGTCCTCGCCCTGGACCACTACCTGTCCCGGCTGCTCGGGCAGTACCTGTCTGCCCTGGACATGCATGCGAGCGAGGTGGAAGCACCGCTGCCAGGCAACCGACCATGAGGGGCACCACGACGGGTCGATGTCCTCCAGAGCACGCCGCCGAGCCGCACTCAGCCCACCCGCCGCCTGCTCGCCCTTGTCCTGCCGCGCGGCTGCCCGCTGGTTCTTCAGCCACACCCCCACCGCGTAGCCCTCCCACATGGCATCGGCCGGCGCCAGCAGGTGCCCGTGCTCGGCCGCCCACTCCCGTGCCGCGGACAGCCCCTCGGCGAACGCGACCTCGGCATGCGACCAGATCATGCCGAGCTCCTCCAGCTGCCCCACCCGCTCCTGACTCAGCTCCCCGCGGGTATGCGCACTGCGCTGCCGGGCGATCCACACCCCCAGAGCGAACCCGTCCGCAGTCCGGTACTCATACGGAACCGCCAGATCACCATGGTCACTGCGGTAGGCCAGCGAGGCCCCCAGACCCCGCCTCCAAAACTGCCTCTCCGGCTGCAACACCCGCAGACTGATGAACGCCGCCAACTGCGCCGGATCCCGAGGCCGGGAGAACGACAACAGCTCCGCAGCCACCCTGCCCACCTCGCCCGGCACCTCCTCCACCCCGCCGCCCGACCGCCCCCCGGCCACTTGGGGAGCGGCCAGCTGCTCCACGGCCTGCGCGTCGTGCGCCCGAAGCGCCGCGAGGACCTTCACCAGCTCCCCATAGGCCCGTGATACCAGCATCTCGTCCGGCTGCTCACCCGGACCGAGGAAGACGGGAACGACCAGGGAAGCCACCTTGCCTTCCCCCGGCTGCATCCGAAGCGCCCGCCCCACCGCCTGGACGATGTCGATCGCCGACCCCCGCACATCGGCGAAGACGACGGCATCGCACTCCTTGGTATCCACCCCCTCACCCAGCACCCGTACCGAAGACAGCACCCGCACCCACGCCGCCCCCGCATCAACATCCGGTTCGGACGCGAAACCTGCCAGCACCGCACCCCGGTGTGCCGGCCGGTGCTCCCCGCACAGCCAGTCCGCCCACACCCCATCAGCACCCGGATATAGCCCCGGATCGCTCTCGTGCAACTCCTTCGCCACCGCACCAAGACCACTGGAGAACGCCTCGGCCTCACCCGTGCGGTAATGAAACGTCAGCAACCTCCTCAACTGCCGCTCCGCAGAAGCCTTCACCACCGCCGTCTGCAACGCCGCAAGCCGCGCCCCCCGCACCCGCGCCGTCCTGCCCGCACCCCCCACCAGCTCGACCACAGGCAAACCAGGATCCGCGATATCCACACACACCACCTGGTAACGAGCGATCAGCCCCCGCTCGATCGCCTCCGACAACGACAGCCGGTACACCACCGGCCCGAACACCGCCTCATCGTCCATCGACGCAACCAGCTCACCACCCCCCTCCGGACCCTCCCGATCCGGCACCTCCCACAACCGCGGCGTAGCCGTCATATACAACCGACGCAGCGCCGGCACCCGCCCATCGTCATGAACCCCTGCCCACGCCTTCCCCAACGCCCCCGACGTCCGGTGCGCCTCATCCACCACCACGAGGTCCCACGTCCCCAGCCCCACGCGATGACTCCGCTCCAGCACCCCCAGTCCCAGCGAGGCGTAGGTGGCAAAGACCGTCACCGAATCCAGGCCCGAGACCCACCCCACCAACTCCGCCTCGTCGGTGGTGCACTGAAGAACCCGCGTGTCCTCACCTGACAGCGAACAAGCACCGAACATCGGACCCCGACGCCCCGCCTCCCGCCACACCGACACCGTCTGGACCAACAGCCCGAGCGTGGGAACAAGAACCAGAACCCGTCGCGCACGTAGAGCCCGCGCCGCGTGGACCGCGATCAGGCTCTTCCCGGTGCCGGTCGCAGCAACAACCTGGGCCCGTACCTCACCCAATGATCCTTCATCAGGGACGCGCCCCAAGGCCCTTACCACCGCGTCAACAGCTTCGACCTGATGAGGTCGAAGCTTCCACCGGGTCGCCACAACGCATCACCTCTCACCCCGGGGCACCCGGTAGAGGCACTACCCGCTCAGCGTGGACTTTATCCGGGTACATTTTTGATTGCATACTGCCGCAGAACCCAGACTTCCACCCCACTATGACAGGGACACCATCCACATTGTGCGGGCTTGGAAGAACAGCCCCCATCCGAGTACATGCCGAGCAGACACCCAACCCCCGAGCATCGCCAGCCCTGCAGCCAGCCGCCCGCGCAGCGGGCCAGGCTTGGAGGCGAAGCCGTAAAGCCTCAGGCAGGGGAGCGAAGCGGACCTGCCCAACCGGACTGCGAAGCCGACCGCCAACGAACACTTCGTCAAGCAACCGCAGCGAAGCGGAGGTTGCTCCTGGGAGAGCGAAGCGAACCCAGGAC